>JARIAA010000028.1 GCA_029264635.1 Psychrobacter sp.
CAGCTTTTAACAGGTAAAGCGGCGCGCGTTCTTATATTGGTTCCTGATAGTTTGCAGTACCAATGGATGATTGAGCTGCGTCGGCGCTTCAACCTTAACTTTGCGCTGTTTGACTTGGTCCGTACGGCGGCGATTAAAGAGCATGACCCTGAGCAAAACGTCTTTGCCACTGAGCAGTGTATCATTGCGGGTATGGATCTCTTGCTTGATCATCCTGACTTGTATGACCAAGCGATGGAAGCAGGTTTTGATTTGCTTGTCGTCGATGAGGCGCATCATCTGCACTGGGATGAAGCGACAGGTGGTAACGAAAAATATGACTTAATCGCAGACTTCGCTGAAGAGACGCCGGGCGTGATGTTATTAACAGCTACTCCTGAACAACTGGGCGTCCAAAGTCACTTCGCGCGCCTGCGTTTGCTTGACTCTGATCGCTTCGATGATTTGGATGAATTTATTGCAGGCCAAGAGGCCTTTGCCGAAACTGCTGCTGTGGCTGGCGTGTTGATAGAAGATAAGCCACTAAATGATAGACAAATCGCGGCCCTAACGAGTCTGCTGGATTTAAGTATCGATGAGCTGGCAACTATCAATGAAGATGATAAGCTGCGTACTTATGCCCACAATGAGCTATTAGATCGTCATGGCACAGGTCGTGTGTTATTTCGTAATACTCGCGAGAGTGTCAAAGGGTTTTATGGTCGTAGCAGTCAGCCGTATCCACTACCGCTGCCTAATGCTTGGCAAGATAGCTACCAGACAACAGGTAAGCTACGCGAGCAATTGTGGGGTGAAGAAAACGAGCCTGATGGCAGCTGGCTTGAGGATGACCCTCGTGTACCGTGGTTGATCGATATCTTAAAAGGCGAGCTAAAACATCAAAAAGTATTACTGATTGCTCGTAGTGGCGCAACGGTTGAGAGCTTGGAGGCGGTATTGCGTCTCCATGCTGGTATCAAGACTGCTATCTTTACCGAACAGATGACGCTACTTGAGCGTGATCAAGCGGCTGCATTCTTTGCTGATAGTGAGGGCGCGCAGATACTGCTCTGCTCGGAGATTGGCTCTGAGGGGCGTAACTTCCAGTTTGCAAGTCAGCTTATATTATGGGACTTGCCTGCCAATCCAGATACGTTGGAGCAGCGTATCGGTCGCCTAGATCGTATTGGACAAACAGAGCAAATCACGTTACATGTGCCCTATGTACAAGGGACAGCGCAAGAGCGTCTGTATCATTGGTATAACGGCGCCTTAAACATGTTCAATCAGATATCACCGACTGCCCAAAGCGTGCAAGAGCACTATATTCAAACGCTCAAACCATTGCTTGAAGACGCAGATACGGCTGAAAATCGTACAGCATTAAACGAGCTCATCGCTGATGCCCTGCAAATGCGCTTGGCTTTAGAGGCACAGTTGCAAGAAGGGCGTGATCGTCTGCTTGAATACAATTCGTGCCGTCCCCGTGTGGCTGGGCGTATCGCTGATGCCATGCGCGATTTTGACGATCACAATCTACTACCGCAATTTATCGAGCGCTTTTTGGCATCAGCTAATGTTGATTACAGCATTCAGCGTGATGGTTCTTGGGTACTTGCGCCGCTTGATAGTAATGAGATTAGTGAATATATCGAAGGTTTGCCACTGGGTGATGAAGAAGAAGGTATGACGTTGACCTTTGATCGTGAACGAGCACTTCAGCGTGAAGATATCGAATTTATCACTCATGAGCATCCCCTGATGCGCGCGATTTATGAGCTTGCCAGTACCAGTACCTTTGGTAATACGACGGTTGCCATGCTTAAGAGCAATGCCATTCCTCAAGGCACGATTATGCTTGAGGTTCATTTTAGAGTCGAAGCCATTGCGCCAAAACTGCTCAACCTGCCAGCGATGTTACCGACTCAGAACATTCGGGTCTTTATCAGTGAGCAGGGCAGCGATTTATCCGCTCGTATTAGTAGCGAGATGATTATGCCGCACATCGATCGTTTGGATAAAACCCGTGCGCGCCAAGTGGTTAAGATGCGCGGTGATGTCATCGAAAGCCGCTATTATGAGGCTGAAGAGATTGCACGGGCGCAGCTGGCAGATATCGGCAAGCAAGCAAGCGCGCGCTTTAGCCAGCAGTGGTCACGTGAGATAAAACGTCTTAAGCATTTACAAAGCATCAATCCTAACGTGCGCCCTGAGGAAATTGAGCGTCTAGAGCAGCTGCAAGCGCAAGGTGAGCAGGCGCTGGCAAACTTGTCATTAGTACCAGACTCTATCAGTGTGTTGGTCACTGTAAAACCGTAATCACTGCAAACTGTATAAAAAGAGAGGTGCTAGGTAGCGCCTTTTTTTTGCATAATCATTAGCTAAATAACGGATAATTAGAATGACGTTTGCTCATTTGATAAACTTTAGTAATAAAAGTCTAACCTAAGTAGTCAGCTTAATGACAGCCTGCAAACCTGTCGCGACTGGTCAAGGCTTGCAATATTGGTTAAGATGTTTCCTTTTTTGATTTATTGTTGGGGTACATCCTTATCTAAAGGATTATCGATACGAGATTTTGAGGAATTAAAAACTATTTTGTGGGTTATCAT
>JARIAA010000125.1 GCA_029264635.1 Psychrobacter sp.
TGGCTTGTTTGACCTCGACATCAAATGCACGGGCGATACTTTTATCGATGATCACCACAGTGTTGAAGACACCGGTATCACGCTTGGGCAAGCCTTTAACAAAGCCCTAGGTGATAAAAAAGGCATCCGTCGTTATGGGCACTTCTATGCGCCCCTCGATGAAGCTTTAACTCGCGCCGTCGTCGATCTATCAGGTCGTCCTGGTCTGCATATGGACATTCCGTTTACGCGCTCGCATGTGGGTACTTTCGATGTCGACTTGTTTAGTGAATTTTTCTACGGCTTCGTCAACCATTCATGGATGACGGTGCATTTGGACAATCTAAAAGGTAAAAACAGCCATCATCAAATTGAATCGACCTTTAAAGCCTTTGCTCGTGCGCTGCGTATGGCATGTGAATATGATGAGCGGGCGTTGAATACGCTACCGTCGACCAAAGAGGCGTTTTAGATGAGTAAAACCACAAAGATTGCATTATTAGACTATGGCATGGGTAATTTGCACTCGGCCAGCAAGGCATTATCAGCAGTCGGCGCGGACGTTTCTATCACCAACGACCCAAAAGTCGTAGCCGCTGCTGATAAGATATTTTTCCCTGGTGTCGGTGCCATGCGCGACTGTATCGCTGGCATGTACGAAGCAGGCATTGATGATGTCGTGCGTCAGGCGATATTCAATAAGCCTGTCATGGCTATCTGTGTTGGCATGCAGGCGTTGTTTGAGCAGTCCGCTGAGAATGGTGGTACAAAATGTTTGGGTATCTTAGGGGGCAATGTAGAAGCGTTTGACCCTACTTGGAAAGATGAGCAAGGGGCGACTATTAAAGTGCCGCACATGGGCTGGAATACCATTAGTGGCATGGATTTTGCCCATCCTTTATGGAATGGCATCGAGGATCATGCGCATTTTTACTTTGTACATAGCTACTACTGCGCCCCTACCGATAGCTCGCAAGTCGCCGCCGTTTGTGATTATGGTCAGTCGTTTTGTGCCAGTCTTTTGCAAGATAACTTATTTGCAACCCAGTTTCATCCTGAAAAAAGCCATACCGCAGGCTTGCAGTTGTTAAAGAATTTTGTGGATTGGAATATTTAAAGATGTGAATGAAACCTTTGATCTAGCAGAAAGGTAGGTTAGCAAAAGCATAACCTGCCTTTTTTATTCTCAATTTATACTCAGTTATTACTTATCTCTTATACACGGAATAAAATCGTGGATTTTAACACCTTTAAAATACATATTATTGAAGCAACTGGCCTTGCTAAAGATGCTCTACATATCTATGTTGGCGTCGGCATCTATCTGCTTTGCCTGTTGGTACTGCGTCCTGTCCTAAAAAGCCAAAGTATTAGATCCTTTATCGCTCTAATCGTAGTGATTGGCATTGCGCTGTTAGGTGAATATCTGGACAACCGCCATATCCTCAGACCTAGAGGGATTTTTGCACTTGGCGCAGGAGACATAAAGGCAAGCCTACATGATCTCATTAATACGTGCTTACTGCCTTTTATACTGTTTGCAGTAAATAAGTGGACGAGGGTTTTTCAGCCGACCGTTGCACCGAGTAGAATGTTAAAAAAATCACGAACTTAATAACCCACGCTTTACAAAGCTTACGAAACATAAAAGATTTCGTCTATTTAACTTTGCTTCCTTTTGTTACTTTAAATTTGTCATTTTAGTTATTAAGTTTAGCTATCAAACTCATATAAGTCATAAATAAGGAACCATCATGAATATTCAAAACCTTTTAGACAAAGCCAAAGATACTTTAGATAAGGCCAAAGATACCCTAGGTTTAGAGCCACAAGAGACCGAATCAGGCGCTTATATACCTTCCAAATCCTCGCTAAAGATAGCCGCACCAAGTAAAACCAATTACGATCATACTGAGTACGATAATCCCTATACGGGTAATAAAAAAATCCTAATGGTCTGCACCGAGCGGCAGTACATGAACATGGTCAATGATAAAAGGTTTGAGACGGGCAATCATCCCGTTGAGATGATGGTGCCTTTGTTGCACTTCAAAAAAGCGGGCTTTGAGGTGGATGTTTTTACCCCAACGGGCGAGTCTGTCAAAGTTGAGCAGTGGGCGATGCCAGACAACGATGATGATGTTAAACAAATCTATAGCGATTACGAGTCGAAGCTTAACAGCCCAAACAGTATCGCGGATTTTGTCAAAAACGACATGGCAAATAGCGACGACTATGCGGCTATTTTTATCCCTGGGGGTCATGGTGCCATGCTGGGCTTGCCTGACGATTATAATCTTGGCGAATTGCTACGTTGGGGTCATGAAAAGGATTTATTTACCTTAGCGATTTGTCATGGACCTGCCGCTTTATTGGCTGCCAATTTAGAAAGCTCTAGCAGTTCAGACGACTCAGATAAAAGCGATAAGTCTAAGCGCGACTTTATTTTTAAAGGCTATAAGATGGTGGCGTTCCCGACTGTTATGGATAAGCAAATGCCGAAGATTGGTTATTTGCCTGGACCAATGCCATGGTACTTTGCAGAAAAGTTAGAAGATTTAGGCGTCACTATTGACAATAAACTGGCTTCAGGACAGACCCATCAAGATAGAAAACTTATCTCAGGAGATGGGCCATTAGCGGCTAATGACTTTGGTAAGATGAGTGCTAAAGCTTTGTTAAAAGAGTTTAATTAAAGGTTTATGTATATTTACAACACAGAAAAACGGACTAATAAGAGTCCGTTTTTTGTTTTTATAACTATAGCCTTTCAGGCTTTTTTACTTAGCCCCATCATATAACGCTCTTACTACCTCACCAATCACTTTGATACCCTCCGTCAACGTCTGCTCATCCGCCGCAATACTCATACGAATACACTCATGCGCGTGCTTATAATCGCTAATATCGACACCCGGGAAGAAGTATTCACTCGGCACGATAAGCGTACCCTTTTCTTTGAGAATCTCATAAAGTTCAGAGGTGCTAATCGGCAAATCCTTAAACCATAACCACAAAAATATCGCGCCCTCAGGCTTATGGATCATTAATGGATAATCACCCAACGCCTCTTTTAAAAGTTTCACAGCAAGGGTGGCTTGCTGCTGATAAAACGGTTTAATGTCGTTATCAGATAGCTGCTTGATAACGTCGTTTTTTATCAGTGGCGTCGCTATAGAAGCGCCAAAACGCGTTGGCGATAAATTCACCACGGCATTCATCGAACTTACCGCGGCAATCACTTCAGGTGCGGCAACGATGATGCCCGTACGCACACCTGGCAGGCCAATCTTAGAGAGGCTAAAGCATAATATCGTATTGGTATCCCAATTTAGCTTTACGTCTGAATAAATGATATTAGGGAAGGGCATACCATAGGCATTATCGATAATGAGCGGTACGTCATAACGCTTAGCAATCTCCGCTAAATGCGCCATTTCCTCATCGGTCAACACATTACCCGTTGGATTGGTCGGACGTGAGCAACAAATCGCGCCGATACGACCCTCGACTAGCGCAGGCAAGTTCTCCAGTGCCTCAAAGTCCACCCGATATTTAAAGAAGCCTTCCTCGCCATCATGGGCGGCCTCATCGATATGCGGCAACACCGACATAAAGTGCTGACCATCGATATGCACATCACTATAGCCAATATATTCAGGGGCAAGTGGTAGCAGGATAGATT
>JARIAA010000226.1 GCA_029264635.1 Psychrobacter sp.
CAGCCTCCAAAGTGGCCAAATCTTTGGCAGGCGCCAACACCTGAGCTTGCTTAGCATTTGACAGATTGGGTTTGCGCATAGTAAGACACCAATGAATGATAAAAGTGTATAGATTGAAACGAAGTGGCTAAATATACCAGTTTAACTCAAAAACGCCTGTACAAAAAGCAAAGCCAACAAGCTATCATTGAATATCTAATACAGAATTAACCGCCAGATAGCAAAATGCTAAGCTAATACTCTAACCATTAAGTAAGCTGTATTTTAAATGGTATTTTACAGATTTATTGACAACGGAAGTTGATCATATATTCATAATCATCATCACGTGATAAATCAGGCGAAGGATTGCCCAATACTGAGCCGACGATTGCGCCCATTTGTCCAACCATACGGTCAGCGCGTTCATTTAAGATGCCATTGTAGGTCGTTTTGTCATTGACGACGATAACTTGTTTGCTACGGCAGGTTTTTTTCGCACTATTAATAGCGTTTTGCTTCGCTTTTACTTTGCTCTCTGCAATGCCTGTTGTCTCATAAATAGAGTTGGGGCGTTGGATAACGGGTGACGATGTCGTACTTTGACACGCGCTTAGAGCAAGCATTGCCGCTAAAGTGACGATTAAGGTCGTTGTTCTATTAAAAGTTTTCATCGTCATTCCTCATTGGTTAAATATAAAAAAAGCTCAGCATAGATCTTGCAAGTATTGTGTCAACTAATAAAGGCGTAATAATCTATGCATGTTTTAACGGTTTAGGTAAGGGCTGTAGGTATGGGTTATTTGAGTATGGCTATGCTATTTTACATTGACAGCTTTATAGTATCATTGAAGCATAAATAAGCTAAGATGCGTCACTTTACAAAGACGTGACGACTGATGAGTCGTCAAAAAATGAGACAAACCTCATTAGTACACAGCAAATCACTTGAAATATAAACCATATCTAGGATAATTAACGTAGTCATTCTTAACGAGTAAGTAAGTCTATGCAATTGATTCCCGCTCCTGCTGGTGTGCTCGAAGTTGATGCGCTTTGGCAACAAGACAATCCTTATGATCCAAATACTGATACAGTGGCGCTGCTTTGTCACCCTAATCCCTTATTTGAAGGGACGATGAATAATAAAGTAGTCACAACGATGTATCGTTTTGCCCGTGATAACGGTATGCACGCCGTGCGTTTTAACTTTCGCGGTGTTGGGCAGTCAACGGGCGCGCATGATTATGCAGATGGTGAAGTGGTGGATGCAATGACCGTGCTACAATGGATTGCAGGGCAAACTCACGCGCGTAAGCTATGGCTTGGTGGCTTCTCCTTTGGTGGTTATGTGACGGCGCGCGTCGCGGAGCAAGTGCTGAGCGCTTCACATATATGGGATCTGAGTGAGTTTGAGATTTTTAAGATTGCCCTTATTGCGCCCTCTGTAGAAAAAAACGATATCAGTGACCTAAGCTTACCTGTTGATAAGACGTTTGAGATTTACGGTAATGCTGACAATGTGATTGATCCTGACAACATGCAGGCTTTTGCTGAACACTTAGGGATTGCCGTCAGTGTAGTAGAGGGCGCAGGACACTTTTTCCATGGTCGTTTGTCTGAGCTTAAAGGGTTATTAGAAGAGCACAGCTTTGGCAGTAGCTCCTAGCTTTTGTTTGTCAGTATGTGTTTATCAATGCTGATGGTTATTACAGATCAATACCTACTAGCTTCACTATGATTAAATGAAGCTAGATTAACGATTTTTTACTTATTTTGTCTAATGATGAGTCATATTATGAGTTTATCTCCGTTGCAACGTTACGAGCAGGCCATCAGTAGTGATGAGTTTACTCGAGATGAACAGCAATATCAGGCTATGAGCTACCTTGATGCGTTATATCATCAGCTTAATGATAGCGCTGAACAGAAAAAAAGCTTTTTTAGCTTTTTGAAAGCTAAGCCTGCTGCGCCAAAAGGTCTGTATATGTGGGGCGGTGTGGGGCGCGGCAAAACATGGATGATGGACATGTTTTACGATTCTTTGACGATTGAGCGTAAGATGCGTCAACATTTTCATCATTTTATGCAGCGCGTACATCGCGAGCTAAACGACATACAAGGCGAGAGTGATCCGCTGGAAAAAGTCGCTGATATTATTTATACAGAAGCAGTGATTATTTGTTTTGATGAGTTTTTTGTCTCAAACGTATCTGATGCTATGATTTTGGGTGATCTGTTTACCATGTTGTTTAATCGCGGCATTACGTTGGTTGCAACGTCAAACATTGAACCATCAGGACTGTACAAAGACGGTCTGCATCGTGACCGTTTTATGCCCGCTATCGCTGAGGTTGAGCGTCATACCACCGTCATGAATATTGACTCTGGCATTGATTATCGCCTGCGCGTATTGCAGCAAGCAGAGCTGTATGAGTCGCCACTGACCAAGGCTAATCACCATTGGCTTGCCAACCGTTTTGCCAGCTTATCTAATAATCAAAAAATTAGTAATGAGCCTATTATTATTAATGGTCGCGAAATTAAGATTAATGCCCGTACCGAAGATATTTTATTTTGCGACTTTCGCCACCTGTGTATGGAGCCGCGCTCAGCGTCCGACTTTATTGAAATCGCCAAGCAATTTAATACAGTATTGGTCAATGCAGTACCAGCATTAGATGATGACTTGCGTGATCCGACTCGTCGTTTTATTTATTTAGTCGATGAGTTTTATGATCGCCGTGTCAAGCTCTTGGTAAGAGCGGAGCAGTCGATTCTCGAATTATATCAAGGGCAAAAGCTTGCGTTCGAGATTGAACGTACGCGCTCGCGTCTGCTTGAGATGCAATCAGAGGACTATCTAAAAATGGAACATCGTATCGAAGCGGATGCGGCTTAACGCTATGTTTGAGTGCTAATCACTATAAGCTAAAAACAGTTTTTTTGTTGATAGTTTTATAGTCACTTAATGTTGTTTGTAGCAGGATAACCATTCCTCTGACGATATAAGTAATAGTGTCAGACAATAATAATGAATAAGGACAACTAATGGATGCACTTAATGACCGTAAAGATAGCAACTTTGTAGATAAAAACTATGAAGATAAAAACCATAAAGATAGAGACAACAAAGAAAGCATTACTGAAAATTTAGAAAATGATAATGTAGCATGGACCAGTAAACCGCTGATTAATTGGATTAATTCTCGGCGGAGTATGGGTAATTTAGATACCCCAGCGCCAACTCGTACTCAGATTGAAGCGGCTATTGAGTGCGCTGCAACAGCGCCTGATCATAAAAAGCTGCGTCCATGGCGCTTTATAGTGACTGAGGGCGATGCTCGTCATGAGCTAGGTCGCGCCCTTGTCGATGCTGCCCAAGCCAAAGCCGTACAAGAAGGCGAAGCGTTGTCCGAAAAAACCATCAAGAAAACTCATACGATGCCCTTACGCGCCCCTGTTATTATTACTGTTGTTACTCAGATGCAAGAACATAAAAAAGTGCCTCCTTTTGAGCAAATGTTAAGTGCAGGTGCTGCTGTACAAAATCTGATATTAGCCTTAAAAGCGCAAGGTTTTAGCACAGTATGGCGTACTGGATTATTGTGTAACGAGCCAGCTGTAAAGGCATATTTCGGTGTAGGTCCCGATGATTATGTAACGGCTTTTGTTTATACTGGCACCAGCCCCAAAGATGAACCAACACGTAAGCCAATTGATATCGAGTCATTAGTACGCTTTGAGCAATAAACATTCTCTTTTGACATTGATACCGTCGTTTTTACTAAAATGAGTAGACGTAAAGCACGACATAACGCTATACCTTTTTAGGCAGACAGTGTAATCTGCCTAAATAAAACAAGCAGTCAACACGGATAACAAGATATGACAAGCGCCAATAAGAACGATGATGCTGAAAATAAGCCCTATAAAGCAGCGATTAACGAGATAGCTTCTGATAAGAAAAAAGGCAACCCAAGTTCAGAGAAAACCGATATTGATAAACCTAGCGGGCTTTTGGCGAGTATTATTGAACGAGCGACCAAATCAGGGCTTGGGCGCAAAAAGTTTGACCCTTCAGCAGTTGAAGCTGATGTCGCCAAAAACATGCAGCAAGTACGAGATAATCCAGCCCAATTACGTTTAGCATTTTTAGGTGGTGGTAGCTTCGGTACGGCAATGGCAAACTTGGCGGCTCGCAATGGGTGTGATGCGACACTTTGGGTTCGTGATAAACGTACAGTCAAGGCAATGGCAAAATCGCAGATGAATAAAAAGTATCTGCCAGGCTACAAGCTTGATGACCATCTCAAATACAGCCACGATTTAGCGTCAGCGGTCAAAGACAAGGATATTATTTTTCTTGCAGTACCGAGTTTGGCTTTTCGTGAGACCCTCAAAAAAATTGCGCCCTTTATTACTGGGCAGTCCATTGTGTCTCTAACTAAGGGCATGGAAAAAGATACCTTTGCTCTTATGAGTGATATCATCAGAGATGAGTTACCAGAGGTGAACTTTGGGGTTATGTCGGGGCCAAACCTTGCTATCGAGATTATGGAAAACATGCCATCGGCGACAGTAATTGCTAGTCATTCAGAGCCACTGCGCCACGCGGTACAGGCAGCTCTGCATAGCGCGTTTTTTCGGGTATTCGCCAGTGATGACATTCATGGCGTAGAGCTTGGCGGTGCGCTTAAAAACATTTATGCGATTGCGATGGGTATGGCTGCCGCCTACGATGTGGGCGAAAATACGAAAGCCATGTTATTAACGCGGGCCTTAGCAGAGATGAGTCGCTTTGGGGTAGAAACTGGTGCCAACCCGCTGACATTCTTAGGATTATCAGGCGTTGGTGACTTATATGCGACCTGTAGCTCAGAGCTTAGCCGTAATTATCGTATCGGCAATATGCTTGGGCGCGGCATGAGTATCGATGCGGCAGTAAAAAAGCTAGGACAAACGGCGGAGGGCGTCAATACCATCCAGCAAGTGCACGAAAAGGCGACCAAAGAAGGCATCTATATGCCGATTACGCACGCGCTTTATGCAGTTATTTATGAAGATAAAGCGGCGCTCGGTGTGGCACTTCATTTGATGGAAGCGGGATTTCGTAGCGATGTTGAGTTCGTCATGCCTCATGACTATAGTAATGCTGCACTGACTGCTCAGATGCAGGCGGCAGCAAGTAATCCGTACAACGAAGAGTCGGACGACGACACTGAGAGCAATGAAAACGACACTGATGACAGTGTTGCTAAAAAAAACGCCATGAAAGATGATGGTGTTGATAAAGATACAAAATAGCTCATTAAAGAGAGCTTGGATAAGGGATTATTATGAAAATAATATTAATGCGTCATGGACAAGCAGAAGATGAGACTCGTCCAGACAGCGCACGCCAACTGACCGATTATGGGCAACAGCAGGCGGCACAAACGGCTGCTTATATCGCTGGGCATTACGCACCTGATTATTTCGTTGTCAGTCCTTATGAGCGTGCCAAGCAAACATTAGCTGAGCTGCAATCACGGTTACCTGGCGTGCCATTTACGGTACAAGACAATATTACCCCATCTGATGATGCGCATAAAGCGCTGACTGATTTGGCCAATATCGAAGTAGAGTGCATGGTAGTTGTATGTCACATGTCAATTGTGGCGCATCTTGCAGGTTTATTAATAGGTGAGAGCCCTGAGTCCTTTGCTTTAGCTGAAGCCCGCATTTTTGAGATGGAATTTGTTATGACGGGTATGGCGACGGAAATAGACCGTTTCGTGCCTGAGCAGTGACATTAGTCCTGAGTAGTGACATTAGTATTGTAAGCCAACTTAGTCAATAGGTTCATGTATGCGATAACTTCAACGCAATAGTTGTTTCATCGTCGGTTTATTTCAATAGCTGATTTATAAGTAAGGACACGATTGGTGTTACATGTTTGGTTAAGAGCGCAGTATAGCCCATTAGCAGTATGGCA
>JARIAA010000245.1 GCA_029264635.1 Psychrobacter sp.
GCGCTGACCGTATGGTTGGACAAATGGGCGCCATCGTTGGCTCAGTATTGGGCAATCCTTCGCCTGATTTATCACGTGATGATGACTACGAGTATATGATAAACTTTCGTTGTCAATAAGTTAGTAAAATCTGGCTTTTTTGATAGTCAGAGTATGATGCCTAACATTTTATTATTTGGCTGATAAGTCGGTACTGAATATTCAATGATCGCTTGTTGGCTGTGCTTTTTGTGCAGGCGTTTTTGAGTTAAACTGGTATATTTAGCCTTTTAGTTTATACGCTTTTATCATTCATTGGTGTCTTACTATGCGCAAACCCACTCTGTCAAATACTAAACAAGCACAGGTGTTGGCGCCTGCCAAAGATTTGGCAACCTTGGAGGCTGAGCTGGCAGAGCAAGAACACAGTCTAGAACTAGAAGACACCGTCCTGCGTCTCAGCGATTATTTAGCGGCGGTTGAGATGGTCATCAAGCAAACTTTTGATCACCGCGTCTGGGTAAAAGCTGAGATTCGCAATCTATCTAGCAAGGGCGGGCACTATTATTTTGAGCTGGCCGAAAAAGATGACGATGGCAAAGTGGTCGCCAGCTGCCGTGGTAATCTCTGGCGCTTTAAAGCGGCGCGCGTTTTGGCAAAGTTTGAGCGCGCAACTGGCATGCCGCTTGACCGTGACCTAACCGTACTTCTCAAAGTGTCGGCAGGCTTTCATGCGCAATATGGTTTCTCGCTCACCATTGAAGATATCGACCCAAGCTACACCTTAGGCGATTTGGCGCGGCAGTATGCAGAGATGGTTGACCGCTTGACAGGTGAGGGGCTATTGAACCTCAATCAGCAGCTGCCTGTTCCCTTTGATATTGAGCACGTGCTCGTCATTGCTCCTGAAAAAGCGGCAGGGTTAGGAGATTTTCAAGCCGACGCCGATCGCCTAGCCAGTACAGGGGCTTGCCATTTTCATTATTATAACGCCACCTTTCAAGGCAATCATGCCCCAAGCGAGATCCGTCAAGCAATCGTCAGCGCCCAGCAGCAATTTTACGGCACTTATCAGCGTTTGCCAGATTTGCTAGTCATTATCCGGGGTGGTGGCGCGGTAGGTGATTTGGCGTATCTCAATGATTATGAGCTGGCGGCCTTAGTTGCCGAGCAGCCTATCCCTGTGTGGGTCGGCATTGGTCACGAGCGGGACAAAGTTATCTTAGATGAGGTGGCGTATACTAGCTTTGATACTCCATCAAAGGTGATTGCCGCTATTAGTAACCATTTAGCCCAGCTAATCGCTCAGACTCTGCAGTACCCAGCACAAATCAAACAAGCTGCCCTGCGCCAATTAACGATGGCCGAACAAAAAACGGCACGCCAGCTAAGCCAAATACAATCGCAAACGATTGGCCGGTTAACGGCACTACAAAAGGACAGTGATTATGAGTGGCGTAGTATTCAGCAAAGCGCGCAGCGTCAAGTGAAGCAAGCTGTAAGACTCACAAAGGATCTGCGCGCGCAGACTCAAGTAGTAGCCTATCAGCAATCTGCAAAGGCTGGTACTTATACAACAAACTATCAAGAAGTCATCATAAAAAGCGCTCGGCAACAAGTGATACAAACCAGACGTAACAGCGAGTACTTACGTGATATCGTACTCCTTCATCGCCCATCTCGCGTGCTCGAGCAAGGCTATACCATGCTTACTGACGAGACAGGCGAGCACATACTGACGAGCTGTCAGCAGCTTTATCCTGAGCAAAGCATTTATATCGTCTTAAAAGACGGCAAAGCAAAAGCGCGGATTAGTGATATTGAGACTAATTAACCATAAACTATCTACTGTAAAAAAATATAAGGCTGCTGGGAAATGTTGCGCAGCCTCTGGTATTTAAAATTAACCATCCTCAATAAAATTGTTAAAATTAAGATAATCAATAACGATTTACTTACCTTTTTTAAACTTAATGTGAACCTTAGGAAACCTTATGACGACCCCGACTCGCAAACGCAAAAAAGCCGCCCCAAAAACGTTTAAGGCGGCTTATGATATTCTAAAAACCAATGCAGCAGAACTTCAGCAGCAAGATGAGCCAGATATCGACAATCTGATGGCAACAGTGGAAGAGTCCATTGCTGCTTACCGCGTTTGCGAAACCCGCATCAACGCAGTCCAGCAATCATTAGATGCAGCCTTTGCAGAAGAGGATAAGGTCGAGAGCAACGAGGAGTAATGAGCTTTATGATTCAGGCTCATCAACCTCAAACACTTGGCGCAGATAAGCAAGATACGTGTCGTTGTTGATCATGGTCTTGCCTGGGCTGTCAGAGAGCTTGGCAACTGGCTGTCCATTGCATTCAACCAGTTTTAAAACGATATTTATTGGGGTGATACCCATATCATTGGTAAGATTGGTGCCGATACCAAAGCTGGTCTTAATCTGAGCTTTAAAATACTGATGTAAATCCCAAGCCTTATTTAGATCCAAGCCATCACTAAAGGTCAAAATCTTGCTTCTTGGGTCTATTTTTAACTTTTTATAATGCGCAATAGCTTTATCGCCCCAAAGATATGGGTCGCCACTATCATGGCGCAGACCGTCAAAAAGCTTGGCAAAATATAAATCGAAGTCACGTAAGAACGCATCCATCCCAACGACATCAGTCAATGCAATACCTAAATCGCCACGATACTCATGTACCCACGCTTCCAGAGCCGCTTTTTGAGAATCACGCAAACGCACATCTAATGCTTGAAACGCCTGCATAAACTCGTGTGCCATCGTCCCTATGGGTGTCATTCCTAGCTTTTTTGCCAAATAAACGTTTGACGTACCGCTAACGATTTTTGGTTCAGCGTTATGTAAGGTCTCAACAACATGAGCCTGCCAATCTTTGCTAAAGCGTCTACGAGTGCCAAAATCAGCAACAATAAATGGTGGTATATCATGACCATATGTGGCTTGTTCCTCTGCATAGTGATGCAACAACGTCACTTTTTCATCCAGACGCCGCTGCCCTTCTTCAAGCACACTAGGATCTGATAAGGCATTGAAATACAACTCATTTACTATCGCTAATACAAAGACCTCAAAGAACATCGCCTGAATCATTGGCCCTTCGATATCGATGCATAGACGACCTTTATCATCAGTACTGACCGTGATAAAACGACGCTTTAGCTTAAATAGCTCAAGATAATCGACGAAGTCCGATCGCATAAAACGCAAACCACGCAAATACTCCAATTCATCTTCTAAAAACCTCAACTCACATAAACTGTCTAGCTGATGCTCTAATGACTCTTTAATATCGGCTAATGGATAGGCCGTGTCTTTATTATTGCGACAGCGAAAGCGATACACGCCGTGCGTCTGTGGAAACTGATGCAACATGGCTTGTAGCATCGTAAATTTATACAGATCGTTATCAAGTAACGAGGTAATAATAGGTGCATAGGTAACGGTCATGCTATGGCCTTAAAAACACAAGAATAAGAGATAAACGCCACCTAATCAACCAAGCGACATCCTATATGAAAGATAAACTGACTAGACATGTGTCATTAATAAACACCTCAGTATAACGAAGTTTGTTGTTTTTTTCAGAATTCACTATCGATTGCAGCAAAATCACTACGGTTGCTAAAGTTATTTATAAAAATGTGGTCAAAAACATCTCATAAAAAAAGACGCTAAGAGTGCTCTTAACGTCTTTTTCAAACCTTACATTTTAAATTTAAAGCTGCCAGATTGGAAGCCGCTGGGACTTAAAACCACAGTGACGACTTCAAAGCTCATGTCAACGCCGCTACGATTTAACCAATTTTACCAATGGTGCATAGCCTGATTGCGGCATCGCATTAACGGGGATGAACTGTAGCGCGCCGCCATTGATACAATAGCGCAAACCGCCACGATCTTTTGGACCATCGGGGAACACATGACCCAAATGTGAGTCTGCTACCCGCGAACGAACCTCAGTACGTACCATATTAAAGGCCATATCGTCATGCTGGGTAATCACTTGCATGTCAATTGTCTTGGTAAAGCTTGGCCAGCCGCAACCAGATTGGTATTTATCTGTTGATAAGAATAGGGGTTCACCGCTCACGACATCCACATAAATACCAGGCGCAAATAAATCATCATAATCATGACTAAAAGCGCGCTCAGTACCCGCATCTTGCGTGATGTTATATTGCGCTTGGGTCAGCGTATTTTTTAGCGCGTTTTTGTCAAAATGAGCATAGCGCTTGGGATCTAAAGTTTCAGCGACGCTGCTCACAGGTGCAAGCTTGATACGTGCGGTGTCCTCAGGCTTATCATCGGCAAGGCTTAAATCGACATGACAATAACCATTGGGGTTTTTGGCAAGATAATCTTGATGATACATCTCAGCTAAGTAAAAATTATCTAATGGCTCATTTTCGACGACCACTTTTTGTTCATGCTGACTCTGTACGCGTTTAAGTGCCGTATCAATCACCGCTTTATCTTCTTTGTCAGTATAATACACGCCTGAGCGGTACTGCACGCAGCGATCATTACCTTGTTTATTTAGACTGGTCGGATCAATGACGCGCAAATAGTATTTCAAAATAGTATCGAGATCGGTTTTATCTGCATCATAGGTGACTTTTACTGTTTCTGCATGACCTGAGCCGCGGATGACTTATTCATAGCTTGGATTGGCGGTATCACCATTGGCATAGCCCGAGACTGCATCAACGACGCCATCAACCCGCTCCATGTAGGCCTCAACGCCCCAAAAACAGCCGCCAGCCAAATAGATTGAGCGAGTGTTAATGGCTTTACCCTTGTCATTATAATACACGCCATCTTTTTGTTTGATGGTTTCGATTTTACTGTTGTTGTCCAGTGCTTGCGCGTTTGCAAGTTTGGCATTGCCAGCTTTAAGCTCCGCAAAGTCATTATTAGCGTTTTCAGCAAGTGCATAAGCCTGCTCTGCAGATATATTGCACTTAACCAAATGCACTAAATTGCCATCTTTATCAAGTATCGCCCAGCTTGGATAAACCTGCACCCCAAGTGTGTTAATCAGCTCGCCCGAAGCATCCATCAATACAGGCAGCTTAGGATAATCAGCTTGGACGCCTGCATACCAAGTACTAAATTCGCCCTCAGCTTTTTCGTTTAGATGGCCAGGGCTTGCCACAGTGACTACATTTAAATCGGCAAATTTAGGATCGGTACGCCACTTTTCGGTTTCTTCAAGCGTACCTAAGCATAATGGGCACCAGCTTGCCCAAAACTTAACCAAGGTTGGCTTATTGGGGTCAATGACTGCAGCGCCCGTATCACCCAAGCCTTTTGTCAACTGCGGCAATGCCTGCATTTGCTTTAGCATATCTGATGGCAGCATGTCACGTGAGCTTTTTACATCACTGTTTTGCTTGCCAGCGTTTGCACTGCTACTTGCATTACTATCTGCACTGCTCATTTGCCCGCAAGCAACCAGCAGCCCTGCGCTCAGCACCGTTGTCACCCCAAATGTACTGACATTTTTTAGCCAACGCGGTGAGTTCAATAGAAAATCTTTTGAGTGATTTTGTTGGGAGTTAGTGATTTTATTATCCTTGCGATCATTATTACGAAGATTTTGATGTGGCATAACCTATCCTTTTACGGGTACTGATTTTATCGACAAGGGCTTTAAAACGCTAACATGCATTAAAAAACAATATCTAGTCAACATTTAAAAACGGTAAATGGTGGTTGGTCTATATCTAAGAATTAGATTTGTTACTTTGCAATTGATATCGCAAATAAGAGAGAGGTATTGGCAGAGGTTATCAGTATATTGCTAAGCTGAATATCATGACCATAGTGTGGTAAATACAATCGGTGATTATTTACCCCATACAGTTAAGGTTATATTAATAGCTATCAATGTGCAGGTACATTAAAAAAAACCAAATTAGTTAATAAGCATAACTATAAATGATAGCAAATAAGATTAGGTCTTAGCATTCATAAACTGAGCGACGTAGTTGTCAGCTGGATGGTGCCGTAAATCATTTGGCGTACCAGTTTGCACCAAACGTCCACCATTCAAAATACTAATGCGCTGCCCTACTTTGACCGCCTCATCTATATCATGCGTGATAAAAACAATGGTTTTATTGAGCCGCTCTTGTAGCTCAAGCAATTGATCTTGCAGCTGCGCACGAATCAGTGGATCAAGCGCGGAGAACGCCTCATCCATTAGCAAGATTGGATTGTCCGTTGCCAAGGCGCGCGCCAGCCCAACACGCTGCTGCATACCGCCTGACAGCTCATCAGGATAGCTGTGCTCCAAGTTCGGTAGTCCGACTTCATTCAGCCAGTGCCGCGCCACTTCATGGCGCTCACTCACACTCATCTTACGGACGCGCAGGCCATAAGCGACATTTTGTATAACGGTCATGTGCGGCACTAAACCAAAGTGCTGAAACACCATACTGACCGTTTGCTGACGATAATGTTGCAGCTCTTTATCATTAAGCGCTAAAATATCTATAGCCGATGAGCTATTGGCAGGTGATGGTAATGACTGATGATTGCTTACTTTAACTTTCGTTGGCGGCATCTTTGTCGTTTTTGCATTGATCCCCGTATCGACCCAGATCTTACCACTGGTTGGGTCGATCAAACGATTGATATGACGTATCAGAGTCGATTTCCCAGATCCCGATAGCCCCATAATACAATGCAGCTCACCTGCCTTGATGCTCAAATTAATATCATAGAGCCCAACTGAATAACCTGTCTGCTCTTTCACCTTGATACTATCCATACCTTCAGACAATAGTGCCAATGCCGACTGCGCCTGCGAGCTGTTGGCATTATAGATCTTACTAATACTCTCTAATTGGATATGATTCATTATTACTTTCTCACTACTATTATTCGCCAAATTTTTAAAAGAGCTAAGTCCAAGTCATCTTGTTAAAACGCGCAAGCACTCATAAAACATCTACTAAGCGCTAAAAAACGCTAGCCAATATGATGACGTCTACCGTCTTCAATGGTTTTTTGCCGCGCCCGTTTTCCTTGACCAAAGGCCTGGCTAATACGATCAATGATAATAGCAACAATGACAATAGCCGTGCCAGCTTGCAAGCCTTGCCCGATGTTGAGCGTTTGAATGGACTGCAATACATCTTCGCCAAGACCAGGCGCGCCAATCATAGAGGCTAGTACCACCATAGCCAGCGACATCATGACCGCTTGGTTGACACCTGCCATAATACTTGGCAAGGCTTGTGGCAATTTAATCCAAATGAGTAATTGCCAGTGCGTACTACCGAACGAGCGTCCAGCTTCAATCATTTCATGGTTGACTTGAGTAATCCCTAACGTAGTCAGACGAATCAGCGGCGGTAAGGCATAAATAATAGTCGCAAACAAAGCAGGTACTTTACCAATACCGAATAGCATCAGTACTGGTATGAGATACACAAAACTTGGCATGGTCTGCATGACATCAAGTATCGGAGTGACAATCTTGCGTAATAGCATACTGCTTGACATACCGATACCAATTGGAATACCAATGACAACGGTTACCAATACGGACACAATTAACAGTGCAAAGGTGTTAATGAGAGCGCCCCACAGTCCAAAAGCACCGATTAAGAACAGACCCACACCGCACGCAATCGCAAACCAAATCTTGCGGACACCAAACCACGCTAGCACTGTTACAAGTGCGATAATCAGCCAAGGCGGAATAATAGTTAGCAGACGCTCTATAGGAAGTAGCAAATAAGTCAACGTCACGCTACTAATGCTACGAAACACATCGCCATAATCTCTAACGATAGCTGCCAATGACTGGTTCAGTGGATTCTCAAGTGACCATGACGGAAAGCTTGAAGACAATCCTAATAAATTATCATTCGGTATTGTAGTATTTAACGGCGTATTGATATCAGTATTGCCTGCACTACCAGCGGTTAGACTCACCCCTAAAGCTGTAGCAAGGTTGTCTGCCGCCTCTTTAGATAACCATGATTGCCAGATATCTGGATGAGTGCGTAAGAAAATAAGCGCCTGCTCATCACCACTACGCTTATTTTCATCCATCTCTAAAATCGCGCCATTAAGCTCATCAGGCGTAAATTTAACTTGTTTGAAAACTTCAGCGAGTTCAGGATTGCTCTCAAGAAATGGTGTTGATACGGCAATAGCCAGTGGCGAGATGGGAAAACCTGTGACACAGTCAGATGTACCATTCGCTAATAACAAATCTTGCCAGCAAGCCTCATCATGAGGAGGGAACTCTAGCGGTACAAAATTATATTTTGCCATTAATCCTGTCGGCTGCCAATAATAAAATAATAATGGCTTACGTTGTTCAAAGGCTGATGAAATCTCGGCATCAAGCGCCGCACCTGTCCCTGGACTGGTAATATTAAAAATAAGATCTAAACCCGTATTTTTAAGCAAACGCACGTTAAAAATCTCACACGCCCAGCCTGCCGGGCAGTTCATAAAACGTGATTCGCCAGGGTTCTCAGGATCTGTAAACAGCTTAGCATAGTCAGGCAAATCCTGATATCGGCGCAGTCCTGGATTGTCTTTCATCACATAATCTGGTACGTACCAGCCTTGGGTCGCGCCGCCCTCCAAGGTATCTCCAATTATCGTCACTTTTTTATCACTGATCGCTTTTTCTAAAATGGGAGAGCGCCCTATCCACTGCTCTCCTATTACTTGAATGTCATCTTGCAATAAGGCATTTTCGAGCGCAGGACCTGCTCCTGGCACCTCTTCAATCACGCAGTTATAACCATTTTTAGTAATATATTTAAGTACACCCGTCGTAAACTGACCGCTCTCCCATGTCAGCGCGCCAAACTTAATTGGCGAGGCGCAAATCGATGATGATGCAGCTAATACGGACACAGGCAATAGCCACGAAGTGATGAGCAGTAAACTAATAGCAATCCATTGGCGCATACGTTGTCCTATTTATCGTTATTATAATTCGTCGTTGCTATCAAGTTACCGACAATCTAATGAGAAATCATTATTGAAGTTAAAATATATTCTCAATAAAAAATATAAATTTACTACATCTACTGCCTAGTAGTATTATGAAGTGTAGCGACTTATAGTACTGATGACAAATGCTTATTTATCAATTACTACCATTAACTTTTGAGCCGTTATGCATTTAAAGTTATAAATACTAACGAAATTATTAGCAATAAAAACTCTATATTCCAAATAAAAAATAGCGCCTATACCAATAGGCGCTATGACACTTTAAAAAATGGTAATACTTAGTTATTAATTACTTTAGCAGCAGAGCCATGGCTTTTTTAAATAAGCCACCGTATGGCGGTAATAACATATTAAGACCGTTAAGCTTCGATTGCACAAAGACAGGTTTCATATGACTTAGACGCTCAAAACCTGCTTTACCGTGGTAAGCGCCCATGCCTGAATGTCCAACACCGCCAAACGGTAAATCATGCTGTGCCACATGCATAATAACTTCATTGATACAGACACCACCTGACACCGTATGCGCGCGCACTTTCTCAATATCGCGCTCACTATTACCAAACACATATAATGCCAATGGACGGGGACGCGCGTTAATAAAATGAATCGCGTCATCCAGCGTCTCATAATGCATAAGCGGCAAAATCGGTGCAAAAATCTCATTTTGCATCACCTCACTATTCGCCTCAGGATCAGCCACCACCACTGGTGGCATGAGGCGCGTCTCAGCATTGGCTTCGATATCGGTCAGCGGCTGTACACGCTCCGTTGGCAATTTTTGCAAATAACCTGCTACACGCTTAAACTGCTCATCATTAATAATATGACTGTAGTCTTGGTTACTTTTGATATTGGGATAGTGTTTTTGCATCCACTCTTTTGCCAGACTTATAAAGCGCTCATGATACTGACGTTGAATCAGTACATAATCAGGTGCGATACAAGTCTGACCCGCGTTCAGGGTTTTACCCATCATGACTCGATTGACTGCGTTCTCTAAATTCACATCGTCAAGCACGATGACGGGAGACTTGCCACCAAGCTCTAAAGTCACAGGGGTTAAGTTTGGTGCCGCCGCCGCCATAACTTTTTTGCCGACCGCAGTGGAGCCTGTATAAAGCAGATGATCAAAGGGCAGCTTACTAAAAGCCTCAGCAATATCGACTTCGCCCAGTACCACACAGACCATATCTGGTGAAAAATAATGCGCGACCGCTTTAGCAAACGCTTCGGCAAATTTAGGTGCCGCCTCACTCATCTTCACCATTACTCGGTTGCCCGCAGTGAGAGCATCAATCATCGGTCCTATCGCCAAAAATAGCGGATAATTCCACGGTACCATGATACCGACTACGCCTAATGGCTGCGGCTGTATCTCATTATGAGCGGTCATATATAATGCTGAAATAGAGGCGCGGCGAGTTTTCATCCATGACTTACCGTGTTTTTTGGCATGGCTGATACCAGTGAAACTAGGGAACAGCTCTGCAAACTGCGTCTCTGACTCACTACGATAGCCAAAGTCTGCACTGATAGCTTTGGCTAAGTTTGTTTGATTATCGCTCAGTAGTGTCTCTAAATTGTCTAACTGAGCCTCACGAGTCGCCCAGTCAGTGATAGGATGGCTACGACTTAGGGTGTGCAGGCGTGAAAATTGCGCCTGCAATTGCTTAATAGTCGTAATAGTGCTCAGCGAGGTTTCAGTGCCGCTCGTCGTTTGATTGTTTGCGGCTTGAATATTCACAGCTTGATTGTTTATAGTTTGGTCATGATCAGTCATGTGTCGTCCTTGTGATACGCACTAAAGTGAAAGCACCTTAGCCAGTTGCTATTTAATGTAGCGCATTGATGAATGAATGAAAAGGTCGATTCACATACT
>JARIAA010000070.1 GCA_029264635.1 Psychrobacter sp.
TTCACGTATCAAGTGGTGGCAGCCTTCGGCATTGCTATTATCAATATGACTGGGAATGGCAAAGACTTGTTTGCCCTGTTCAGAGGTCAGACGCGCGGTAATCAATGAGCCGCTTTGAATGGTAGCTTCTGTCACAATCGTGGCTAAGCTAAGCCCGGCAACCAAGCGATTACGTCTGGGAAAAGTATGTTTGTGGGGCGGCGTATGGGGCAAGAGCTCGCTGATAATACAACCGCCTTGCTCAATAATTTGGGCAAACAACTTATCATGGTGATTGGGATAATACACATCAATCCCTGTACCCATGACACCAACGGTACGGCCTTGGTTTTCAGCATTTTCTTGTGCTAAGGCCCCTAAATGTGCACGCTTATCGACCCCCATCGCAAGACCACTAGTAATAATATAGCCTGATTGCGCTAAGTATTGTGCCATATCAAAAGTGATTTTTTGCGCATGGGCGCTGGGTTTTCGGCTACCAACGATCGCAATTTGTGCTTGATGTAAGCGGGCGCTATTACCACGATAAAAGAGTAGTGGTGGTGGATCATAAATTTGTAAAAGCTGTTGAGGATAGTCAGGCTGCTCGGCAAATACTAGGCTATAACGCTTCTCTATAATCGCCTGCTGAATATCATTAACACTAGCGCTCGTTTGGTCTGCTTGTTCATGGCGTTTAAGATGCGTATGATGAATACCCAGCTGACGCCATGATTCTAGCGTTGCTTGCCAAGCAAGCTGCGCGCTACCAAAGGACGTCACAAGATGATGATATGCTGACAATGACGCATTCACCTCATACCAAAGCGCCAAAATTGCACGCTGTTCAACGGATAAAAGAGGTGGCGTCATGACGGTTATGCTCGTAGATCATTATTATAAAGACTTAATTATAAAACTCATAAATAAGGCGGTGGTAATAGCTGATCACCAACGTTCAGTGGCAACTCAGAATTTAAGACATACGCATAGCTGATATCATCAAAGGTATTAAACACCATAACCATACCAGAAGGCTCATTTGGCAGACGTACTGGTGTGTCGTTATCTTTAGTATCGCGCACCAGTGGCCCTTTTTGATAAACGGTCAATACATCGCCAGCTTTGGCCCCTTGATTGCTACCCAAATTAATGGCAACCACACTACCTTTTGCCGCAGAACTGATTGAGTCCATAACGCGTACAATCAAGCCACCACGACTGACAGTGGCAGGCACGGGGTAAAAGACGGGCGGTATAGCGTTATCAAGCTCCACAAACACCCGATCACCCTCCCTTACTTCTTTGCCATAAGAGTCTGTCAGTTGCAGACTACTCACCCCATTTTCTTCGACACTCGTTACCAGTCCAGTGGCAACCTGCGTGACCTCCAGTCCAATCACCTTTTGCGTTCTAGGCTCAACGTATGGCTCGCCTTCACGATAAATACCATAACGCTGGCCGATGATAAGTGGGACGCCCTTGGTATAAATCTTATCGCCACTTGCAGTGATTAAGTTGCGTTTTTTGGACGCCAAAACGTAAGGAGTGGTGTTAAAGTCTTTTGGATTAACAATCAGCGTCTTGTCTAGCCAATGCTGAATGGCCGCACGCGGAATCGCTGGGATACTGTTTGCAACAGAGGTAACCGCGACTGTACTAGCAATCACATTGCCTGCCAGCTGCTTTTCAACCCCAGCGCAGCCCTCGCCTGTATCAACACCGACAAGCGTTTTACCTTGGATCACACACAAAATAAGAACGTCATTAGGGTAAATAAGATTGGGGTTCTTAATTTGTGTATTAGTGGCCCAAATCTCTTTCCAGCGCCATGGACTATCCAAATAACGCCCTGAGAGGTCCCACAACGTATCGCCTTTTTTGACAATATAACGATTAGGTGCATCCGCTTTGATCGATGGTGGCGGGTTATTCGCGTGAGCATTAGTCATCAGCATGGCACTGCTAAAGGCTGTGATAAGCAGACCTTTTACGATAGCGTTTAGGCGCATTTTCATTATTATATCCACAAATTTTAAGGTACATCGCTAATAGGCTTTATGAACGTTCTAGCGCTCATTCATGCAAGATTGAAACCAAAAAGATACTTAGTTGATGTATTATTTAGTAAAAGAACTAATTTTACAATTATATACATAATAGAATCATTTTAGAAATAATTTTTATATATTTATTTAATATTGATTAAGTTATTTACAAAATAGGGGCCTAGCTTTTAAATCAATGAATGGTAGCGCCATAACGTCTGAATCTTTTAAAAAACAACGTCGATCGTAGTGAATCTTTATGAATATAGTTACTCCTAAATAAAACTGAACCATCCATAACTGCGTACTACTGGTACTATTTTTCCTTGCGTGCTACTACTATAAAGGCTGTGCCAAATTCATACTTGTAGCATTGACTCGATGTTAAAGTAAGTTGACTATAGCTAAATAAAAAAAGCCCTTGTTCTCTAAGATTAGAGAGCAAGGGCCTTTAATATACATGCTAAGTTTCACGTGAAACAAATTGATTTAAACGTCTTATGTCAAGTTTGGCTTCACATACTGGCGAATTTGCTCAGCGACCAGCTTGGCATCGTTGTCCAATACCGTTACATGCTGTTCCAAGGTTTCCAAACCTTCGGTATGCGGTGGGCGTACGATATCTATCGGGCCAATAGCTTCGACGATAGTCTCGGCGAACTTCACGGGTAAAGCGGTCTCAGCGCAAATGATAACTTCGCCGTCTTGTTGCAATTCTTTGGCAACTTTAATACCATCAGCAGTATGCGGGTCAACCAGCTCATCATATTGTTCATACAAAAACTTGATAGTATGCAAACGGTCAGCATGAGTAGACTTGCCCGCTGCAAAACCGTAGCGCGTATTAACGGCATC
This sequence comes from Psychrobacter sp., assembly GCA_029264635.1. Taxonomy (GTDB): domain Bacteria; phylum Pseudomonadota; class Gammaproteobacteria; order Pseudomonadales; family Moraxellaceae; genus Psychrobacter. Next base: position 2,883 of record JARIAA010000070.1, read on the forward strand.
CAGCACATCGGACAAATCAAAACCTTGACCAGATTTTACACCTTCAAATAACTCATGGACGCGCGCGCTATCTTTTTCTAATAGTAGATAAACAAAGCGCTCAAAGTTAGAAGCTTTGGAGATATCCATAGAAGGACTGGACGTCACGTAGGTTTTGTCAGTTGGGCGCGGCTGGTAAGCGCCTTGATTAAAGAAGTCATTAAGTACGTCATTTTCATTGGTCGCGACGATTAAACGCCCTATGGGTAGTCCCATCTCACGAGCAATGTGACCTGCGCAAACATTGCCAAAGTTGCCCGATGGTACACTAAAGCTAACTTTTTCATCGTTGCTATTCGTCACTGCAAAGTAAGCTTTAAAATAGTAGACAATCTGCGCCAGTATGCGGCCCCAGTTAATGGAATTGACCGTACCTAAATCATAAGCGGCCTTAAATTCAGCATCTTGCTGTAAGGCTTTAACGATATCTTGGCAATCATCAAACATACCGTCGATAGCGATATTATGAATATTATCATCCGTTAAGCTATACATTTGCGCTCGCTGGAATTCGCTCATTTTGCCATGTGGCGACAGCATAAAAACTTCGATGTTTTCTTTACCGCGCAGTGCATATTCAGCCGCGCTACCCGTGTCACCACTGGTCGCCCCAATGATGGTAATACGTGCCTCTTTTTGCTTAAGCACATACTCAAAAGCATTACCCAAAAACTGCATCGCCACATCTTTGAACGCCAGCGTCGGACCGTTGGACAACCCTAAAATATACAGATTGTCTTCAAGCTGACGTACTGGCGTAATCTCTGCACTACCAAATACGTCAGCTGTGTAAGTGCGCTCGACCATATCTTTTAAGTCCACATAAGGGATATCCGTGGCAAAACGCTGCATAACAGCTAGCGCTAATTGTGGATAACTAAGCGTACGCCATTCATCAAGCGTCTCACTATCGACCAGTGGATAATATTCAGGCAACATCAAGCCGCCATCAGGTGCAAGCCCCATCAGTAGCACATCACTAAAATCCATTGGTGCCGTCTTGCCACGGGTACTGATATATTTCATTAGATTGTCCTTTCTACAACTCAATAATGATGGGTTAATGTTTAAACATAGCAACAGTTTGAATGACCGTACTTATCTTATCTATTAAACTTGACTAAAGACATCAACCAAACTCAAAAATCTAGCCATATAAAAATAAGGTTGTATAATACTATATTTTATTCAGCAGTCTTTTGCAGCAACGCATAATAGAAACCATCACCACTAGCGCTATCAATCGGTAGACACTGACGACCGATCGCTTGGGCGATACCCCAGTTGCAATCCTCGGTAAATTCAATCGCTACCGCATTGTGATAGTGAGTGAGGAACTCTTGCATTTGTTCGACGTTTTCTTGCTTTAAGATAGAGCAAGTCACATATAATAGATAGCCGCCGACTTTAAGTTGTGGCCACAGATTGTGCAAGATATCCGCTTGTAACAGTGCGGTTTGCTCGACGTCTTCTTCGGTACGCAAGATACTGATATCAGGATGACGACGAATTACCCCCGTCGCCGTACAAGGTGAGTCTAATAATATAGCGTCAAATACGAGCTTGCTCTTTTTCTTCCCAGCCCCTTGCCATGTCGTGGCGTCCGCACAGACAATATTGAGCGCGATGTTTTTTTCAGCTTTCTCTAAATCTTGTTGTTGTAAGTTTAGACGCTGTAAGTTTTCATAGATACGTTCAATACGTGGTGCTTCATTATCGATAGCCGTTACTTTGACGTTACCAATCACAGGTGACGTTTCAGCATCCTCTTGTTTCACGTGAAACAATGGTAATTGATCATCTGAGCTCAATAGCTCTAACCAATGAGCAAGCTTACCACCGGGTGCAGCGCAAGCATCTAAAATGTGTAGCTGGTTATTATCAGCGTCTGAATCAATATCTGTATTAGACTTATCAGCACTAACTTTATTCATCAACGCGGTATGGATGATCGGCGCAGCAAGCTGGGCATGCATATCTTGCACGCTGGCAGCGCCTTCAGCGAAATGAGGCAAAGCGTTCACTGCGGTGCTTTGATGTAGCCGAAGACCTTTGGTTGATAATGTGGTAGGCGTGGCTGTATCTGACGAACTCGTTAAGTTAAAACCACTGGTTAGCTCAACCAAATCCGCTTCTATCTCTGCCCCATCCAATGCTTGCTGATAATTCTCTGCTGAGCTAACAGCCAAGTTTACCCGTAAGAACATCGGCGCAGCTTGGCGCAAACCTTGGGTCAGCTCATCGTACTGCTCGCTCCAATCTTGCTTAAGCTGATAGGCAAGCCAATTCGGTAGACTATGCTTTTTGTCGCACTTTTTACGAAATTTGCTGGGATTTTTAGCTACTTTACGCAAGATAGCATTGATTAAACCTGCTGCATGGGCAAACTCAATCTCTTTCACCGCTTCGACCGTTTCATGAATGGCCGCATGGTCAGCGACTTCTAAGTAGAGGAGCTGGACTAGACCCACTTGAATGGTAGTACGTACTTCAACCTCATCGATAGGATTATCAGCCAAGCTATCGAGCAAACGCGCCAGCGCATGCCATTGACGTAGAGTGGTTAGCAATAGAGCGTGTGCAAAGCCTTTATCGCCATCATGCAAACTGTTTAACAATGGGTCAAGAACGCTTGAGAGCGACTGACCATTTTGAATAGCCAGTAAGGTGCGAATGACTCGTACGCGTACGCTACCGCTAATCTTAAGATTGCTAGAGAGTTTATTTTTTTGATAATTAGACGCAGCTGCGTTGTTTCTCATATTCATAAATGTCCGATGCGCGTGACAGCGCCTGTATGGATGTATTTTCTTTGATTAATCGCTAATTTCTGTAGTAAATTTATCATCATCATTGAGCTGGTTACCATGACAAACTTGCTCAGCGCTCACAGGTTTTGCGCCTGCAAATTGTAATTGAGTGATTCTCAAAGTACTGGCTTGCGTTTCATTAATATCATTTTTTCCGCAAGCAACAAGAATGGCTTTACGTCCGACACTAATGACAGTACCTGCAGGCGCAGTCGTTTGCTGGGTTGGATTAACTGGTAAGCTTTCTAATATTTTGACGCGTGCCCCATTTAAAAAAGTATAAGCACCAGGCCACGGTGTCAAACCACGAATTTGACGCTCAATGACCGTAGCAGACTGCGTCCAATCAATCTCGCCCTCAGTCTTGACGAGTTTTTCTGCATAGCTGGCTTGACTGTCATCTTGTGCCACTGCTTTTGTTTGATAGCCTGGCAGATTTTGTAGGACCGTACTAATAGCTGTTGCCCCTAAATTGGCCAACTTATCGTGTAGGCTTGCTGCCGTATCATCATCAGCGATAGTACAGCTTACTTTATAAAGCATATCACCCGTATCAAGACCTTTGTCCATCTGCATGATGGTAATACCTGTCTGAGTATCTCCTGCCAATAGCGCCCGATGGATGGGCGCCGCGCCGCGCCAGCGTGGCAGTAGTGAGGCATGAATATTAAGGCAACCGTAAGTAGGCATTGTCAATACCCCAATCGGTAGAATCAGTCCATAAGCGGCAACAATCATCACATCGGGCTGGTAAGTACGTAAGGTCTGCCGCGCTGCCATCCCCTCAGTGCTAGATTTTTTAAAGGTGGCAGGCTGTTCCACAGGAATATTATAAGCACGCGCTACTTGCTTGACTGCTGATGCGGACAGTTTTTGACCACGTCCTGCCTTACGATCAGGCTGCGTATACACAGCGACAATGTCTATATCGAGCTGCTCTTGCTGAGCGATTAATGCCTCAAGGCTAGAGGCGGCAAATTCAGGCGTACCTGCAAACACAACGCGCAGTGGATTGGTTCGTACGATATTATCAAGAGTAGGATGCATTTGGGTCATAACACTATATTACGTATTGGGTGAGTAGTGGTCCCATTATAGGGAAGTTTACCATCTTGTGCCACGATTGAAGCTTGGGACATCCATAGGCTCTTTTATGATCTGCTTGAAACTTTTAAAAACGAGGCTTTGGTGCGTTATTGATGCGTTTTAGTACTAAAAAATGCTAATTGGGTTATATTTCAATGTTTATGTTAGAAAATAGGCTTAATTTGGCTCAAAACCTAAGCAAACACTCAATTTTTTGCGATTACCATAACCGTGTTAGTAGCGAATTTGTTATTATAGACAGAGGCATGATTGATTGTCACCCAACCTTGAACAAGAGGGCTTAGCAATATGGCATGATCGTTATAGGTAAGCAGTAGCAGTTGACGCCTACTTTTGAGCGATTAGATTATTTTAGATTACCATTGCCCTGCATTGCAGCGCAGGTATAGGATTATATTCACATGCAACAGTTTCAGTCCTTAAAACGTCTGCTTTTATTCTATGTATTGACACTGCTGATCATGCTAGCCTTATACTACGCTATGCTTTTTTTGACACTCAAGAATCAAAGTCAAAGCTATACAGAGTTTGTTTTTGACACGCTAAAATATGAGGTTAATGCTAATAGTGTACCGATTGAGGCGAAAATCAAAGACATACTCACCAAACCTTTTTTTCAAGATATTAGTTATCAGCTGATTCTCATGATGCCGTCAGGGCAGACATATATTTATCGTCATACACAGCCGCTTGAGCAAAAATTCACCAATATCACTTTTCCAACCTTTACGTCTCCATCAACCACAGATGATAGCTCATTTCAAATAAACAATGACACGCTGACAGGTAATATCAAACTCGAAAGTGGACATCAGATATATGTGGTGTTACGGCATCAACCTTTGGACATCAACTGGTTGTCTTATCGATTCTGGTTGCCTCTGATGACCGCTGTCATGCTATTTACGCTAGCTTTACTTTATATCCTTAAACGCCGTACTAATTGGCTACAGCTGGTAAAATATACGGAAGGATTAACAACGACTTCTAAAGAAGCATACGTGCCCTCTCCATTCGTCAGAGAAAAAGCTACCTCCGAGTTTTTACGCTTAGGTCATGCGCTAAGTCGTATCAGTTATCAGCTCCACAATCATCATCGACGCATCAAGACGCTGAATCAACGCTTAGAGCATTTGGTCAATCAAGCACCATTGCCCATGCTCATGGTCACACGCCAAGGTCAGATCAGTTTTTTTAACCAACGCTTTGAGCAAGTGTTTACGACCGCTTTTCAGCGTGATGCCAACTATAATCTGGCAGATTTTGTCACCGGCAGTGATAAAGCAACGCAGCAGCAGCTACAGAAACTATCAACGCAGCGCATCACTCGTGTGCTTTTAGTCTATGGCCTAGAAGACAAACAAGCCTATCAGTTACATATCTCTCCATGGTTTGCAGCACAGGGTCAGGTTCATGGGTTTACAGTAACGCTTAATAATGTGGACAAACTTATTAAGCAGACGGACAACCTTCATCTCCAAAACCAGCAGTTACAATTACAAATAAAAGAGTTTAATAAACTAAGATCTATTATCGGTCATGAACTGCGCACGCCCTTAAACGCTATCATTGGTACATTAGAATTGATAGATGTCGATCAATTCTCTTTAAGACAGCAAGAGGTGATAGCCATGCTGACTCAATCTAGCCAATCTATGTTAGCGATGTTGAATGACATGCTTGATATGGCGAAGATAAAAGCAGGTAAGGCAGATATCGTCATTGAACCTACTGACATCTTTAAGCTTGGACAACATGTCAGTGACTTGATGATTGGTAGCGCGCGCAGGCAAGGGATTAGTATGCTCTACTTTTTTATGCCTGAGTGTCCCCGCTATATTGATACCGACAATAATCGTTTGCGCCAGATCCTTCTTAACTTGCTTGATAATGCGATCAAATTCACTCCATCAGGTTATGTCGTATTAACTGTCGAACCTGTTACTTATGAGCAAATGCTTAGCATTAATAGTATTCAGAGTAATGAAAGCTTGATCCATATGATCGAGCAGCAAAAACTTGCGACTAATAATCGTTTGGCCAATACAAACATCGATGCTAAAAAGAGTCATCAATGGATACGTTTTAGTATTAAAGATACAGGGATCGGCATTACCAAGACTGAGCAGCAACACCTATTTTCGTATTTTAATCAAGCCAATAGACAAATCAGTCAAAAATTCGGTGGGACAGGACTGGGGCTTGCGATATCCAACAGCTTTGCGCATCTCTTAGGTGGCTTTATTCAGCTTGAGAGCGAATTTGGCAAAGGTAGCAACTTTGTTCTTTACTTGCCTTGCCGAGCGCCAACTTACCAGCCGATATACCATTTTAAAAGCAGCTTAACCCATATTCAGCTCATCGCTGTGATTCATCAAGAAATTTGTACAACCTTTATAGAGCGCGTATCCTCACATCTGTCACTACCTGTTGTTATCTATAGTAATTTGGACACTAAGGCCGCCCAAGAGCTATATGATCAACTAGCGCAAAACGCAGAAAAGCTTACACCGGTGTTGCTATTAGATTATGAATATTACGAATCAAACACCACTCTGCCTGATAATGTTTTAGTGGCTACTCATCATTCTAAAATAGATAATCAAACGCAGTTTAATTACAGTGAGCGTTGTAGTGTCATCAATCACTTATTAAACACGACCTCTTTTCCAAAAATCTTGTTGAGCATGAAATCAGAGCGCAGTATTACCTCCGCATTTTTAGATCAATTCGACAGCTTTTTGAACAAGCCATTGGACGTGACTTTACTACTGTCTGAGCTTATGCGGCTAACGAAAGCGGCACCATCCAATGTAATGATACATGAAAGTATTATTGAGGACGTGGCACATAGCGATGTGACGGTGGCTAAAGAAAATAGTAAAGAGGCTTCGCTAGTGTTGGTTGTCGATGACAATCTCACCAATCAAAAAATTACGTGTAAGTTATTAGATAAACTTGGCTATGCAAGTGTCGTTGCCGATAATGGTCAGCAAGCGCTGGCACAAATAGAAGCGTACCAGCAGCGCCTTACATTGATTCTAATGGACTGTCGGATGCCCGTTATGGATGGCTTACAAGCGACACAGGCCATCCGCGCTCAAGGCAATAGCATTCCTATCGTAGCATTGACTGCCAACGATACAGAAGAAGATCGAGAAGCCTGTCGCCTTGCAGGCATGGATGAGTTTTTAGCAAAACCTATTAGCAAAGCGAAGCTCGACGTCGTTTTACAGAGCTTAGTCGCGACTGAATAAGGTCAATCCTAGATAAAACTGCCACACTCTATGCCACGCGCTGCTGATATTAAGCATATTATCTATTACTTCATAAAACCATTTTCTGCCAAAAAAGCCTCAGTAATCTGACGCTGTGGATTTGATGCCTGCCTGTCGTCAGTTTGCGACTTATTCAATAAGCGCTCTAAGTAGCGCGCGACAATATCAACTTCGATATTTACTTTATTACCGACGAGCCAATGCTTTGCGATATTGGTCACTTGCGCCGTATGGGGAATGATATTTAAAGACACGATGTTGTCACGTACAAGGTTGGTTGTCAGGCTGATTCCATCTACAGTAATGGAGCCTTTGGTCGCCGTGTAGTGCGCCAACTCTTTTGGTATCTCAATCTCAATGTAAATGGAGCGTGCATCCTTTTGCAGCTTACTAACCACCCCGACCCCATCGACATGCCCTGCCACAATATGACCACCAAAACGTGTAGTTGGTAGCATGGCTTTTTCTAAATTGACACTATGACCTGGTTTTAATTCTTCAAGTGCCGTACGAGCAATAGTTTCACGTGAAACATCAACCGCATAATAATTGCTACCAAAATCTACCACCGTCAAGCAAATACCATTAGAGGCAATTGAGTCGCCCATCTTCACATCACTAAAATCCAAATCATCAGATTCTATTGTCAAGCGTATATCACCGCCCATAGGCTGCATGGATTTGACTTTTCCAACGCTTTCTATAATTCCAGTAAACATATCGACCTCTTTATAGTGTTATATTGCCATTATAGACAACGTATTTTGATTGGTATATTTTATAAATGTTGTGACTAAGAAGTTTGTTTGTCCAACCCTGATTGTGGATAAGTAAGGAAAAATCAATATCATGCTTTCGAATAAACATTATTTTTCGAAGTTATCCACAGATTTTATTATGTTAAGATAATACTCATTCTATATAAATCTCATAAGCAAGATATTGATTCATATACAATTATTAAATTCTTCACTCGTAATTATCTTCTCATTGGTTTCATATGAAACAAAGTTATGCACAGTTTCATGTGAAACCTATTATAAAATTACTGACTTATCCACATTCGATACTGTTTTATATAGATTGTGGATAAGTGGTTTACAATTAAAGGGTTTATAAAGGTAATAAAGTTAATTTAAGATCGCCGCCAAGCGTCTCATGACTCTTAACATCAAAACGTAGCTGCTGCGCTAGGGATAAAGGATGAAAATCAACCATAGGGCGTGCTTTCGCTCCCAACAGACAAGGCGCTTGGTAAACAATTAACTCATCTACCAGCTGCTGACTCAAGAAACTACCCACAACGCTAGCGCCAGCCTCTACCAATACGTCGTAACATTGATGCTCGCTGACTAAAGATTTGAGCAGCATAGTTAAGTCATCCTCGCGCCAATATAAGGTATCTGCGCTACGGCATAATTGATAATTAGATTGTGGGTTGTGCGCTAAGCGCTGACGCCTATCGAGCACCACAACCCTCGGTACAGGTATTTGCTCAGCAGATACACCAAGTTGATCGGAGCGCACATTCAATTGTGGATTGTCGATGATAACTGTTTCACTGCCCGTAATGATCGCCCCACTTTGCGCGCGTATTTTTTGTACATCCTCGCGCGCGGCTGCAGAAGTAATCCACTTCGACTCGCCATTGGCCATCGCTGTACGGCCGTCAAGACTGGTGGCAATTTTGAGTCGTACATAAGGCATTTGAGTGCGCATTGCTTTTAAAAATCCGCGGTTTAAGGCTTCTGCTTGCTGGGTTAACACCCCAACCGTGACGGCAATACCAGCAGCCTGTAATAGTCTTGCCCCGCGTCCAGCAACCTGCGGATTAGGGTCAAGACCGGCAATCACAACACGTTTCACACCTGATTAGATGAGCGCTTGCGCGCATGGCGGTGTACGCCCTGTATGACTACAAGGTTCCAAGGTGACATAGGCAGTCGCATTTACTGCTTTTACACCCGCGTCTTTAAGGGCAAAAACTTCTGCATGAGGCTGGCCTGCTTTGGGGTGAAACCCTTGACCAACAATCCTCTCTGCTTGAACGATGACACAACCTACTGCTGGATTAGGCCTGGTGGTATATAACCCTTGCTTGGCCTGTTCAATAGCAAGCATCATGAAGTAGCGGTCTTGTGCATCTTGAGCATGGTTTGGAATCGACATAGAGGTAGACTTAATTGGTAAAAGAGATTAGAAGCAAGTGAGTTTATTTTTCATTAGGGCGGATATTGGCAATTTCTTGATGAAAAGCATCAATATCTTGGAAATCACGATAAACACTGGCAAAGCGCACATAAGCAACATCATCTAACGTTTTAAGCTCACTCATGATAATCTCTCCCAAGACCTTACTGCTAATCTCACGCTCACCCATTTGTCTGATACGTTTTTCAATCCGGCTAATCATTGCTTCTTGTTCATCAATGGTGATAGGACGCTTTTGTAGGGGTAATAAAATAGAGCGGCGCAGCTTCTCATTATCATACGGCTCAATCTTGCCACTTGATTTGATGATTCTGGGCATCACTACCTCAACCATCTCAAAGGTCGTAAACCGTTCTTGGCAGCTACTACAAGAACGACGGCGACGCACTTGTGCCCCTTCTGCAGCCAGACGCGAGTCAATAACTTTGGTCTCCGACGCATTACAATACGGGCAGTGCATAGCGTTTCCTTTTATCAATAGTAGAAATAAGAACGTTTATTCTTAAGACCATGCTTTGTATTACTTACCAATACAAAAGCTGCCAAATATCTTGCCCAATAGATCGTCTGCATTAAATTCACCCGTAATCTCACCCAAACTCTGCTGGGCTTGGCGTAGGCTTTCTGCGACTAATTCTCCTGCTTGAAAGACGGTCAGCTGCTCATGGGCCTCTGTTAGATAACGAGCGGTTCGTCTCAACGCATCTAAGTGCCGTGTACGAGCAATCAGGCTATTTTCTGGCGGATGAAAGCCAACCTTGGCACATAATGTTTCGATTAGTGTATCAATACCTGCACCTGTTTCACATGAAACATGCACTGGTTCGTAGCCGCGTTCTTCTATGTTAATTTGAGAAGTGGAAACTACTTTTTCGCTACTATGAACGTTTAATAAGTCGCTTTTATTGGCGATAATCAACAGGCGCTTGGCCTCTGGTAGCTCACCAAATAACTGTTCTGCAAGCTGCAGTGGTGTCAGATCTTCTTCAAGGTCACGAGTAACATCATAGACCATCAGTAGCATATCAGCTTGCGTAATAGCGGTACGCGCACGCTCAATACCGATCCGCTCTACAGCATCGTCTGTATCACGCAGGCCTGCCGTATCGGTAAGATGTAAGGTTAAACCGTTGAGCACGACAGTCTCTTGTAAGGTATCGCGAGTCGTACCTGCCACATCAGTGACGATCGCGCGCTCTTGCCCTGCCAAACGATTGAGTAAGCTTGATTTACCTGCATTTGGCCTACCAGCTAACACCACATGAATACCGTCACGCAATAGCTGTCCTTGTTTTGCCGTTGCCAGTACTTGCTGTATCTTATTTTGTGTCTGCTCAAGCTTACTTTGTATGACACCGTCCGATAAAAAGTCTACATCTTCTTCATCAGGAAAATCAATGGCGGCTTCAACATGCAGGCGCAGGTGAATAAGCTGCTCTAGTAACTGGTTGATCTTTTGTGAAAACTCACCACTCAATGAGCGAATAGCACTACTAGCAGCCGCGGCACTGGTTGCATCAATAGCATCAGCAATCGCTTCTGCCTGCACAAGATCCAGTTTATCATTATCAAAAGCTCGATAAGAAAACTCACCAGCACTTGCCTGTTTTGCCCCTAATTCAAACACTCGAGTAAGCAGCTGATTTTGCAAAATCATACCGCCATGCCCTTGCAGCTCAATCACATCTTCACCTGTAAATGAGTGTGGGCCTCTAAAGTACAACACTAGCCCTTCATCGATAACCGTCCCATCAGCCTGATAAAAACGACAAAAGCTTGCCATACGCGGCGTAAAAGCTGATTTGCCCGTCAGCGCACAGGCAATAGCGTAGGCACGGGCACCTGATAGACGGATAATACCAACGCCACCACGCCCAAGTGGGGTCGCGATAGCAGCAATCGTAGCCCATCCAGAGGCATTAGACTTTTTAGGTGAATCAGGTACGGCGAACGTCATCTCTAAGGATTCCACAATGACTCTCAACAGCGAAAACCTCCATTATAGACGGCTATAAGGATACTGACAAAACAAACTTCAAATACTGATGTTTTGATATTTTTATTCAGAAGAAACTGAGAACAATACAACGCGGTCACATAAAAAAACCACCGCGTGAGCGATGGTTTATTAGACAAAAAGTAGTGGCTTAACCAAGTACCTTAACGGTACGTCTCTTTTGTTCCTCTTCTACTTTTTTATTCACAATATACTGATGCGTCATACTAAATAAGTTGTTCACTGTCCAGTATAGTACTAGACCGGCTGGGAAAAATAGCATGAAAGCGGTAAAGATAATTGGCAAAAACTTCATCACTTTGGCTTGCATAGGATCAGCTGGCTGCGGGTTTAGCTGCTGCTGTACAAACATCGAGGCGCCCATCAGGAGTGGCAATATAAACCACGGATCCATCGCTGAAAGATCTTGGATCCATAATATCCATGGCGCATGACGCAGCTCAACACTTTCGACCAATACCCAATACAACGCTAAGAAAATCGGCATCTGCATCAATATAGGCAAACAACCTGCCATGGGATTGACTTTCTCTTCTTTATAGATCGCCATCATCTCTTGCGACATTTTCATGCGATCGTCGCCATGATCCTCTTTTAGCGCTGCCAGCCTTGGTGCAATGGCGCGCATCTTCGCCATTGAATAGTAGCTCTTATTCGAAAACAACATCAAAGCGAACTTAACTAAGATAGTCAGAACAATAATTGACCAGCCCCAGTTACCGATGATTTTGTGAATACCATCAAGAATCGCGAACAGAATCTTCGATATCGGCCACAATAGACCATAATCAACCGTCTGGTTAAGGCCTACTGCCACATCTTTGAGCTCAGATTGTACTTTTGGTCCTGCATATAACGTCGCATCTAACGTTACCTGCTTGTTTGGGGCCACATTGACCGGCTGGCTGTTGAAACCAATGAAATAATCATTACCAGTTTCACGGCTAAAGAACTTACCGGTGAAATTCTTAGGCGTCCATGCAGACACAAAATAATGCTGCACAATACCAACCCAGCCTTCATCACTGGTCGTTGTTAATTCGCCATTGTTAAACTTACCAAACTTCAACTTGTTATAAGGATCATCTGGTGTGCCCCAAGCACCGCCTAAATATGTCGCCATGCTCAGCGCGCCTTTATCAGACATACCAGGGTCTTTGCTGTCATCACGCTTTAACTGCGCAAACATCTGTCCTTGCCAAGGTGTGGCAGAAGCATTTTGAATTTGATAGCTGACATCGATGGGGTATTTATCTTTGGTAAAGGTAAAAGTCTTTGTAATCGTCACGCCATCTTTTTTATAAGTTAGCGGTACTGAAAGCGTCTGTTGCCCATCTTTCATGGTGTAGTTACTAGCCGTATGACTGTAATTGGCGCGACCTTCTGCTGTATCAATGCCGTCTTGACCAATCAAACCAGATTGAGCCACATAAATACGATTACTATTATTTTCTAATAATACAAAAGGCTCATCACTATTGAGCGTCGCATCATATTGCTTAAGAGCAGCATAGACAATATCGCCGCCTTCTGGATTGATTTTAATATCATAACGATCGGTATTGACTGTGATTAGCCCTGAGTCTTTAGCAGACTCGGTTGTCGTAATACCATTACCAGTATCAACGGGTAGCGTTTGTACGGGAATATCCCCTGCTGCACCAGTCGTAGAGGGAATATCAGCTCCTACTGAGGCGGCCGTTTCTGGCACCGTGTCTACAACTGGCGCGTCGGCATAATCATCTCGCCATGCCAAAATCAGCAGATAAGCGGTGATTAACATCGCAATGATGATCATCACCCGAAATATCTTTTGCATAAACCTTTCCTAGATTAAAAATTAGGGAATGAAAAATTAGGGCATGTGTCATGACGCATAACATTACAGCCGCCGCCACAACCACCAATGCTATCATTGGTCATTTACATAAAATGTGCGTTATTTTACTAAAAATCCGTCTTAAATGATACCAACAGTGTGGATAACTTGTGGGTAACTCAATACATATCCACAATAGCCCATCCGATAACCGAATCTACATCAATCTCATCATATGGTTTAGACGAGAAACATAGCTTGTATTATCTCTAAAAACATATAAACCTTGTGTTTTAACACTATCTGCTTCAGTAAGGGCTAGATGTTGATAGTAATAAGAAGACAAGGGTAGTGGCACAAAATCAATTCCATGACCGCCCAACGGATGACAACTGCCGATACGTTTTAATAATAGCCAGCCGCCTACCCAAACCCCATGCCACGCTAAAGCTTGTTTGCCATAATTGGAACACGTTGGATAATAGCGGCAACGCGCAGGTAATACTGGACTTATTATTTTTTGATAAAAAACGATCAAACTATATAGAAACATATAAATAAAATTATTAACCTTAAAAATAATTTTCATTTTATTTTTTTTCTATTTTGTTAAAAATATTATTAATCTGGTTTTTTAATTCTTTACTATCTATATCTTTTATAGATTTTTTAACAATGAAAACAATATCTTTATTTTCTAATTGAAAAGACTTTACGCGAAACTGTTCACGTATTTGACGTTTGATTAAATTTCGAGCGACAGCAGTAGGCACTTTACGCTTAGTAATTGCCATACCTACACGTGGTTGTTCATGAGTATTGGTACGCACAAAGGCCATCAGGTGACTTTGATGGAGTTTACGCTCAGGTGCATCAAACACCTCACGAAAGGCCCTAGGCGTAAGTAGACGCTGCTCTTTAGCAAAGCGGGCGTTGGGGGATGCTAAAACGGTATTGGACATAGTACAACCTAATATAAGAGCTAATAACGATATAGTCAGTTCAATATAAAAAAGATACAGCGGGACTGGAGTAAATTTTTCGCAGCCTCTGTCGGCGTAAGCACAGCAAGCCAGAAAAACTTATATCAGTTTCGCGTTACTAAATAACGTATCCACTTTATTTAGTAACGACTATATCAGTAAATAATAGCGCAGAAATAGCCATAAAGTCTAAAGACAAAAAAAGCGCCGATATGGGCGCTTTTGATATGTGGCTCAGTGTCAGTTATGACAATTGACTACCGCAATACATACATAATAAATACGCAATAAGCACTATTAGCTGTGCTCATCGTCATTTATGGATTATACAGTAAGACGATGACGTCCTTTAGCACGGCGACGAGCTAAAACCTGACGACCTTTTTTAGTTGCCATACGAGCACGGAAACCGTGAGTACGTTTACGCTTGATCACGCTTGGTTGGAATGTACGTTTCATAACTCACCTGTCAAAATAATGGACTAAATTCGTAATAGCGAAGGATTATATCATTCCAATATATTTTGGTCAATAAACTATTTCTTTTATCATTATATAAGTATTTTTATATCATTCATCGTTATTTTGATCCAATATTTCTCGTTAAACTTCTCATTCTTGTAAGCAATTATGTTTGCTGCTTGAAAGTTATCCACAGAAATTATTAAACACCATAATAATAATTGATTAATATATATAGATATTGTTGTTATTGGTAAGCTAATTATCTGTGGTTAAATCAGTTTTACTTTTAATTATCAGACATTTAAGCTATGGGTAAACCTGTGGATAACCTGTGGGTGAAATATGGATAACTCAAAATGTTAACTTATCCACAAAACTGTCCACAATCTTATCCACAAAAAATAGGATGTTATCCACAGGTTATTTGTGGTAAATTGGCCTCAGTTTCACAGATGATCTCAAAGTATTGCACATCACAATATGACACCTGCTAATGAGGGAATTGGGTATCAATAAATCGATCATCTCTTGACGCAAATTTCTTACGTTAAATTATAGGCCAAGCATTTAAATGATAGATACAGCAACGATTTGGGACAAATGTCTAAATGACTTACGTTATCATGTTAAAGATAACGTATTTACTATGTGGCTGCGACCACTCTCAGCTCATCAAGAAGCCAATGCTCTTATCATTCTTGCGCCTAATGATTATTTTGTAACCTATATCAAAAAGAATCACTTGCATGATATTCAGCAGCTGGTGGCAAAGCATAGTCAAGGGAGTATTGAAGACGTTATTGTGCGCGTTGATAATGTTGGTCGCGACATAAGTGACAGTAATCAGATGCAATCAGGCTCTTTATTTGTAGAGGATGACTACTCCCCTGCCCTAACAGAGGACAATTTTGATAATACGCATAACAGTGTTGCTAAAGCAGATATTGATGCCAATATGCGTCGAGCAGTGCTAGCAGAGTCTGGGGATGCTAAATCGTTAAGCTATCTCAACCCTGATTTTACCTTTGAAACCTTTGTGACGGGTAAGTCTAATAACTTGGCCTATAAGGCTTGTTATGAGTTAGGTAAGCGACAATCAAAAAATCGGCATAATCCTTTATTTATATACGGACCTTCAGGATTAGGAAAAACGCATTTAATGCATTCTGTCGCTCATCGCTATTTAAAGAATAATCAAAGTTTTTATTATTTCACTTCTGAGAAATTTATTAATCAATTAGTTTATTCTTTAAGAAATAATAAAATAGAAGATTTTAAAAAGAAAATAAAAAAAGTAGATTTATTGATTGTAGATGATATTCATGTATTAGCTGGCAAAACCAAAAGCAGTAATGAGTTTTTAACATTGTTTGCTGACTTTACTAGTGGTGATAAACAATTAATTTTGGCATCGGACCGTCATCCATCGCAAATGACTGAATTCGATGAACGCTTTAGATCGCGCTTTTCTTGGGGATTGACTGTAGCTGTTGATCCGCCTGAGATTGATACGCGTGTGCAAATTTTACAAAGAAAAGCTGCCTCTTATGGAATGAGCCTGCCTAAGGAGTGCGCGTTATTTATTGCTCAAAATGTGGTTTCAAATGTCAGACGTTTAGAAGGTGCTTTAAACCAAGTATTTGCAAATGCCAATTTGACAGGCGCACCGATTACTCTTGAGATGGTGCAATATGCGTTAAAAGATATCGTTGCGATGCGGGTTCAAGCGGTCAATATGGATAATATTCGTAAGGTGGTCGCTGAATATTACGATATTACCATCAAAGATATGATGGGGCGCAAACGCACGCGAAGCATCGCCCGACCTCGTCAAATAGCCATGGCGCTAGCCCGTGAACTGACCAATGATAGCTTTCCAGAGATTGGGCAGTCATTTGGCGGTCGTGACCATACAACAGTTATGCATGCCTGTGATAAAGTCAATCAACTACGAGCAGAAGATCCTGCATTCGACAAGGACTACAAAACATTAGCATTAATGTTACAAGCGGCTTAGCTTAGTAGCATAAAGGAGCACTATGTTTTAGTCGGTTGATATGGTTTATAATGAATGAGATAGGCTCAGTTTTTATTTAAAACTAACTATAGAGTCTGAATACATGCATACCATATGGATTATAGGCAGACAAGATTAAATAGCTAGACAAGATTGAGCTATTATCTATATTATTATAAAAAGAATCATCTAAATAAGAGTAAGTAAGCATGCAATTATCGATTAATCGAGAGTCGTTACTAAAAGCCATTAACTTGATCGCAAAAGCCGCTGACAAACGCCATAATATGGTGATTTTAGGCAACATTAAGCTACAGCTGTCTGAGTCTGAGCTTATTCTGACTGCATCCGATTTAGAAGTTGAGCTGACATCGACATTGAAATTGACTGCTGGTGCTTGTATTGAAGCAGGTACTACGACTTTACCTGCGACAAAGTTAAGAGATATTTGCAAATCTTTACCCGCGCAGGCGCAAGTCAATCTTGCTACTCAAGAAAACGAGCGCTGCCTACTCACCAGTGGTAAGAGCCGTTTTACCTTAGGGACGTTACCTAGCGAAGATTACCCAAGCTTGGGCAATCCTGAAAACATCACCGCCTTGACCATCAGTCGTAGTCGTCTTACGGACTTGATTCATAAAACCCAGTTTGCCATGGCTATTCAAGACGTTCGCTATTATTTAACGGGTATGCTATTTGATGTATCACAGCAGCAGTTAACCACGGTGGCAACCGATGGACATAGACTTGCCTTGGCTCGTAGCGTTATTGATGTTAGTGCTGATCTCAATATGCAAGCTATCTTGCCACGTAAAGCGGTGATTGAGCTTGAGCGCTTAGCGTCCGAGCTTGGTAAAATGCTTGGCGATCAAGATAATGCCGTCACGTTAAGCTTTGGTCGTGAGTTTTTGCAAGTCAGCTTACCGTTTGGTGAGGTTGATAGTGCAGGGCAAGTCAGTCAAAACCTAATGGTGACCTTTACTGCTCGTTTAATTGATGGCAAATTTCCTGATTATCGCCGCGTTATGCCCAGTAACACCGATAAGCTTGCGCTATTTAATCAAGAAAAAATGGCTGATGTACTGCGCCGTGTTGCGATTTTGAGCAATGAGAAATCACGTGGGGTGGTCTTTAATTTTGCCAGTGATGGGATGGTGGAGGTACGCGCTAATAATGCTGAGCAGGATGAAGCGGTCGAGATGATACAAGCAAAGTATCAAGGTGAGCCAATGGAGTTGTCATTTAATGCCGCTTATTTACAAGATGTATTAGGGGTTGTGCAAGGCGACTTACAGATGCACATGAGCCAATCAAATGCCTCGGTCTTGGTGAATCAGCTTAATGATGAGCTTCATCAGTATGTTATCATGCCGATGCGTATATAGTATTTTACCGATAACTTCTATAGTCTTTATAAAAGCTATAAGCTGGTCTGTAAAACTTTATTTATTTGACGGTTTTTGGCAATTTTCTGTATTTAAATTCTAACTTTAAATTAGAGGGAAATTAGCTAATCTATTGAACTTTTGTTTCATATTAAGCAGGTTATAAAACAGGCGGCTGTCGGTACTATGATTGAACGTCTACAAGTCTTAAACCTACGTAATCTCTCTCAAGTCGATTTGCAATCTGCTGCTTGCAACGTCTTTATTGGCGCTAATGGTAGCGGCAAAACGTCATTGCTTGAAGCCATATTTTTGCTCTCAAGAGGCAAAAGCTTTCGCCATCATCAGCCTAAACGCTATATTCAGCACCATCAAAGTACGGCAACCGTTCATGCTAGATTGACTGATAGCAGTACCCTGGCTATCCAAAAGCAAACGGATGCCACAACGGTATTACGTCTCAACCAAACTACGGTTTATAATCAAAGTCTCTTGACCGAACAGCTGCCAACCTTACTAATAGATCCCTCTACTATGGATATGTTGGAGCAGGGTAGTGCAAGTCGCAGACAATTATTAGACTGGTTAGTGTTTCACATGAAACAAGGCTTTCATCCTCAATGGGTAGCCTATCAGCGTCTCCTAAAACAGCGCAATAGTTTGCTAAAACAGCACCGTCAACTTACCCAAGTCCAGCTTGCTGAGCTAAAAGCATGGGATAAGGGGCTAAGTAATCATGCGGCGCTTATTCATCATTATCGCGAGCGCATATTTACCGAGTGGCAGCCTTATTTTGCAGAGAGTATCGTGCAATTACTGCCCAGCTATGCAGCGCACTTAAGCCTAAGCTATAACGCAGGCTATGACACTACAGTAGCGCTGGATGTGCAGCTTAATGAGCGCCTCGAGCAAGATTTGCAGCTAGGCTATACTCGAATAGGTAACCACCGTGCCGATGTTCATGTACATTGGCGTTCTAGCGATGCGCCATATACAAAAGATACGATAAGCGAAGTGTCAAAAGAAGAGACCACTTATAAATTGCCAATTTTAAAAGAGCAAGCAGCAAATGTCCTATCTCGCGGCGAAAAAAAGCTTTTGATTACTGCTTTACGATTATCGCAGTTACCATTGTTGCTAAAAGCTACTGACTCATTTAATGATGAGCTTAAATCAAGCGCCACTCCTGTAGTATTACTAGACGACATTACTGCAGAACTAGATGAGAGAGCGATAGAGATATTGCTATCAACCTTAGCACAGCTGCCGTGTCAGGTATTTATGACTAGCCTTACTGAGGAGATTGGGCCGCTAGTGCATGAATACTGGACAGCACTTAATATGTTTCATGTGAAACAGGGTGTGATTTCTACCTTTTAAACTTTCTGTGTTTTTTTGATGATACCTTTACTTATTAATCCAAGATTTTTGTCAATTTCACATTATTTATCATCCTCTAATAACACAATAATTATGATCTCAACACCTCTACTCATTAAGGATAAAACGGCTAGTAAACAGTGACTTAAGGGCAAAAAAATGTTAGAATAGAACTTTATTTTTGTTCTATTCTCAGCAAGTTATCTCATAATATTATAGACAGGTTTTTTGGAGTCTATAACTTATTAAGTAGTTGATAAATAGGGATTTAATTTGTTATTTTAGCGCTAGCAAGTTTTAAGGTAAAACAGCAACTGTTCCTTAAAATCAGTGTACTAATTTTAAGTCCATATGACATCCTGCATAGTTTTGATGAAAGATTTTGACTGTAAAAAGTCAAGCCTAAGATAACGTCAAGAGGCGACACCGTCGTGGTGAGCTGATGATAAATAGCTGATGATGGCTAGATTAAGGAATGCACATGAGTGATTCATTACCTGATGATTACGAGCAAATGACGTCAGATATTATGATTGAAAATACTGATATTGAGAACAGTGACATTGAGACTGCCAATTCTATCTCTGAGATATTAGCGTCTGATTATAGCTCCAAAGATATTCGAGTATTGCGCGGCTTAGAAGCGGTGCGTGTTCGTCCTGGTATGTATATTGGTGACACTGATGATGGCACAGGTTTGCATCATATGGTCTTTGAGGTGGTGGATAACTCCATCGATGAGGCGCTTGCAGGTCACTGTGATCAGATTGATATCGTCATCCATGAAGATGAATCAGTGAGCGTGAGCGACAATGGCCGCGGTGTTCCTGTCGATATTCATCCAGAAGAAGGGGTGTCAGCAGCGCAGGTCATCATGACGGTACTACACGCAGGCGGTAAGTTCGATGACAACAGTTATAAAGTTTCAGGCGGTCTGCACGGGGTCGGTGTCTCTGTAGTGAACGCTCTATCGAAAAAGCTTGAGATGAATATCTGGCGTGAAGGCTATCACTATCATCAAACTTATACGGATGGTGTCCCTGATAGCGATATTCAACAAATGGAGGCGACCAATAGAACGGGTACTCAGATTCGCTTTTACCCAAGTACCGATGTATTTACGGGTACCATCTTTGAATATGACATCTTAGCCAAACGTTTGCGTGAGCTGTCGTTTCTTAACTCAGGTGTCCGTATCGTCTTGACCGATGAGCGTATTGATAAGCGTCATGAGTTTGAGCATAAAGGCGGCTTGTCAGAGTTTGTCAGCTACATCAATGCGGGTAAAGATGGCGTCAATGAGGTTTTTCACTTCAATAGTGAGCAAGACGACGGTATTAGTGTCGAAGTCGCTTTGCAGTGGACGGATACTTATAATGAAAAAGTACTGTGCTTTACCAATAATATCCCGCAGCGCGATGGGGGAACGCATTTATCTGGTTTTCGCTCAGCCCTGACACGCGTATTGAACAGTTATATGGACCGCGAAAACTTATTCAAAAAAGAAAAAGTTGTGGCGACTGGTGATGATGCGCGTGAAGGCTTGACGGCGATTGTATCGGTTAAAGTCCCTGATCCAAAATTCTCAAGCCAGACTAAAGATAAGCTGGTTTCAAGCGAGGTTAAATCGGCTGTTGAATCCGCCATGCACGATAAGTTCAACGACTTTTTATTAGAAAACCCAGCAGCTAGTAAAGCCATTGCTAATAAAATCATTGATGCAGCGCGTGCTCGTGATGCGGCTCGTAAAGCACGTGAGATGACACGGCGTAAGACGACTCTAGATATCGCAGGCTTGCCTGGCAAATTGGCAGATTGCCAAGAAAAGGATCCTGCCTTATCAGAGTTATACATCGTGGAGGGCGACTCTGCTGGTGGCTCGGCTAAGCAAGGTCGTAGCCGTAAGACGCAAGCGATTTTGCCGCTCAAAGGTAAGATTCTAAACGTTGAGCGTGCTCGTTTTGATAAGATGCTATCCTCTGCTGAGGTCGGCAACTTGATTACGGCGCTTGGTTGCGGCATTGGTCCCGATGAATATAACCCTGATAAAGTGCGCTATCATAAAATCATCATCATGACCGATGCGGACGTTGATGGTTCACACATTCGTACGCTGTTATTGACTTTTTTCTTCCGTCAAACTCCTGAGCTGATTGAGCGTGGTTATATTTATATCGCTCAGCCGCCACTCTACAAGGTTAAAAAGGGTCGTCAAGAGCTGTATTTAAAAGATGATGAAGCGCTTAAAGCTTATTTATTGTCATCAACGATTGATAATACTAAATTGCATGTCAGTGCCGATGCGCCTGCCATTACTGGTCAAGCGCTTGAAACCTTGCTAAACGATTATAACCAAACGCAGCTGATCAAAGCCCGTTTGCAGATTCGTTATCCAGGCGTTCTGTTAGATGCGTTGACCTATGCGCCTAAACTTAGTACAGACATGACTTATGATAAGTCTGCGATGGAAGCATGGAAAGCATCACTGCAAACCCAGCTGGCGCTTTTCGGTAGTGAGCTAAGTCCTGAGATTGAATTGGTCAATATTCATGCGCCGCAGCCAAAGAATATGGATGCAGCAGCCGCTGATTTGCTAGGCATGAAACCAGAGGTAGCGAGTGAAGTAGCCGATAGTGATACCTTATCTACCAAGCCGCAGTGGTTACCACGTATAACCGTCTATGTGCATCAGTTGGCGCATCATTATTTGCTAGATGCAAGCTTCATTAATTCAGGCGAATATACCAAGCTGTTACGCTTATCGGCAGAGTGGAATACGTTACTCGAAGAGGGTGCTTTTATTCGCCGCGAAGCGGGCAGTGGCACTAATAAAGATATTCCAGTGCGCGATTTTGATTATCTCTGGCAGCAGATGATGCTGGATGCGCGTCGTGGTCTGGCAATTCAGCGCTATAAAGGGCTTGGTGAGATGAACGCTGATCAGCTTTGGGATACGACCATGGATCCTGAAAACCGTCGTATGCTACGCGTGACTATCGAAGATGCGATTGCAGCAGATCATATGTTCACCTGCCTAATGGGCGATCATGTCGAGCCGCGTCGTATCTTTATCGAAGAGAATGCGTTGACAGTGTCTAATCTAGATATTTAAATTGTAAATCCAGTCTTTCATATAATCATAAAAAATACCGCTTTGGCATCCAAGGCGGTATTTTTGTTTCACGTGAAACTTAATAAGATAAACCTTTAATCTAAGTCATTATAAAAATATAAGTGGTTATAAAAAGTGGATCCTAAGATGATCGAAGTCGTATTACTGGCTATTGCCTTAGCAATGGACGCGTTCGCCGTGGCGATTGGGCTAGGCGCTAAATCGCAAAAACAGAGTAAGCCGTATTTACTGCGTCTCGCCATTTATGCGGGTTTATATTTTGGCATGGCACAAGGCGTGATGCCGCTGATAGGTTATTTATTGGGCGCAGCTCTCATAGGTTGGTTGGCAGCAGCTGCCCCTTGGATTGGCGGTTTTATTCTTATTGGTCTTGGCGGCAAGATGCTTTATGAGGTATTTACTAGCGATGGAAAAGATGCAGTAGACAGTGCGCTTCATCTAAAAGCTGATGCGATTGATACAGTTACTATCATAGACAATGGAGATAACCGCATCAACCATCGCACCCTGTTTACACTGTCCATTGCGACCAGTATTGATGCAATGGCAGCAGGGTTTACCCTTAATTTGTTAGCGCTTAATGCACTATTTGCTTGTTTAATTATCGCCCTTATAACCGCTGTTTTTAGCTTCTTTGGAGTATATCTTGGCAAAAAATCTGGGACGTGGCTTGAAGATAAAGCGGAGGCGCTTGGAGGGTTGGTACTGATTGCCATTGGATTTAAGGTGATGCTCTTTAGCTAATTGACAGACTTAATCCTCAAAAAAAGCACCGCTCTATAGTTTAGAGTGGTGCTTTTTGTTTCACGTGAAACTTATTGTTATCATTTATCGATTAGCCTGACATAAACATTGTTTCATGTGAAACGTTTTAAGAACAGGTGAATGCTTTTACTCAAATTCATCGGTATTAAAACGCCACGCCAATACACGGGTATTTTTTTGACCTTGACTCATCTCAATAACGCGCACCTGAAACGCACCAAGCTGCTTTAACAATAGCTGCAGTGGTTTAACGTTCTCAGACTTTGAAACAAGGGTTGTAAACCAACCAACGTGCTCAGCGAAATCCTGACTCTCTTTTGCCATCTTGGTCAAAAAAGCAATCTCACCGCCTTCACTCCACAGCTCTTTATGCTGACCACCGAAGTTGAGATTTTGTGCAGCATTACCAGCTTTCGTGGAGTGACGATTTATTTGCTCGTTCTCATTTTTACCGCGATGTCGTTGTAGATTATGCTGCTTGCGACTATTGGCGTCCATTGCCTCCTCTAATGAAGCATGAAAAGGAGGGTTACAAATGACGATATCAAAGTAATCTTGGCGACCAATAATATTCTTAAAGATGTATTTAGGCTCAGGTTGGAGTTTCACCTTAACTGCGCCTTTTAGCTTCGGATTGGCGTCACAAATTAGCGCAGCAGTATTGACCGAAATAGGATCTATGTCACTGGCAGTAAAGCGCCAACCATAGCTTTGGTGGCCAATAATTGGGTAGATGGCACTCGCGCCCGTACCAATATCGAGCGCCTGAATCTCTTTACCAGTAGGCGGAGTGTTATCGGCATTTACATGGCTGGTTTGCGCCAGCAAGTCGGCAACATAATGAATATAATCTGCGCGCCCTGGAATAGGCGGGCACAAATACCCTTCTGGAATATCCCAAAACTTGATACCGTAATAATGTGCGAGTAGTGCCTGATTGAGCACTCTTACCGCCTGATGGTTAGAGAAGTTGATCGTCGGCTCGCCTTTTGGATTGGTAATGGTATGCTTGGCAAGCTCGGGCAAGGCGCGGGTCAATACCTCAAAGTCATAACGGCCTTGGTGCAGGTTACGCGGATGCAATTGACCGAGCTTCTTTGCGGTCGCGGGCGCTCTGTTTCTGTGCTTATTGTTTGAAGGGATACGGGTCATAGTATAAGGCTTTGATGTTTGAATATAATCGACCAGTTTAGCAGATTTCGCAGGTAACGAATGTCTTATCGGCTACGTAAAATGAGGTTTAATCCCAATACGATCATTGCGGTACCGAGTATGCGGTCGATCCAGTGCTCAACGCGTTGAAATCTTTGGTGAATGGCAGGGATGGAGAGCAGCATTACCACGGTGCTAAACCATGCCATCTGTAAGACCATCATCCATACGCCATAAATGGATAATTGCCACAGCGGAATATTGGGTGATAATACTAGGGTAAATATCGCGACGAAATATACGGGTGCTTTGGGATTGAACACATTACAAAAGAAACCACGTCGCAAAATGGCGACGGTTGATTCAGTATTAGTGGATGACGGATTGGGAATACATCTCTTCTTAAGTGTCTTGTTATTAG
>JARIAA010000190.1 GCA_029264635.1 Psychrobacter sp.
ACGTTACCGTCCACACTTTGCCATCGTCGCTTACTGTATAATCTGTTGCTAAGTCATTGACAATATTGAGGTCATCATCTCTTTTAAGTAAAGTACTTTGAAATAATGGCGAGCCATAGCGTCCCCAACCTGTGATGGGATCAAACCCTGCTTCTGGCTCTGATGCAAACGCTAAGACCAACTCGTCTTTTGTACCTTCAGCGGCATTACTATTTCCAGCATTATTATCAGCTGTGTTATTCGTCGGTGATGAACAGCCTATTATTAACACCAGTAACAATGATAATACCCCAAACATGCCAATAGACTTTTTATTCATGTGAGTAAGCCCTTACTTAAAAAATGGTATTTGAAAAATGTTCATGCCCCGACTGACTTAATCGAAAAGCAACTTAAAATTATTCAGCAGGCGCTATTGAAAAATCGCCATGACTTACACCCTTTAGCGTGGTCAATTCATGGCTCAGCTTTTGCACCGCTTTGACTTTGCCTTTAACGACTATAAGCTCAAGGCAATTCTCTGCACTGATATGAAAATGGGTAGTCGCTAAGATCAAATCATGGTGTTCATGTTGAATTCTAGTCATCTCCTCCACGAGTTTTCGCTGATCGTGATTGTAAAACAACAAAATACTGCCAGCGATTACTTGTTCGCCATCTTCATAAATATGCTGCATGATTGACTTGCGTACTAAATCACGGAATGCTTCAGAGCGGTTGCTATAGCCCTTTAGAGCAACCAACTTATCAAAATTCTTGAGTAAGCTTTCCTCCATAGAGACGCCGAATCTGGTCAATGTTGAATCGTGCATAAACATTTATCCTATCTAATACCTGCTGACTGGTAGTTGTTAGACGTTACTCATTGACAACCACTTAAATAGTAACACGTTATTCAAAAAACGTGTCACGGACTATCCTAATAAAATCGTCATATACAAAATATAACGCCACAGTAATTTAATCTTACTTTATATTACAATAAGCAACTGTTATTTTAGACTAGCAAAATACTTATTACAAAAGTGCTCAGCTTAATAACCGAACATCTTTAAAAATAATTGAGCGGTTTAAGACTCCACAATTATTACAATCATTGTTATTATGCAGGCGGGGTTCCTTCAGCATTAGACAATACCGCATCAATTTGTACCAACACATCCATAGGAATGGCCGATACACCAATAACCGTTCTGGCAGGTAAATCGCTATTAAAGAAGGTCTTATAAACCTCATTTATCGCATCAATATCTGCAATATCTTTGATCTGGATAGTGACCTTAACGATATCGTCCATTACGTGATCGATACTTTCTACGATGGCTTTGATGTTTTTTAGACATTGCTCTGCATGTGCTTTTACATCACCTGCGACTACTTTATCAGTCTTGGTGTCAATAGGCAGCTGAGCTGAAAGATGATTATAATGAGAGAAAGCAACCGTTTGAGTCGAGAAAGCACTCTGTGGTGCGTGGTCAGTATTGTTGGCTTTGATGACAATACCATGTCTGTCTTCAATTTCTTGCGGCGGTGTACCATCTCCATGTGATACAACGGCATCCATTTGTACCAAGGCATTCATAGGTAAACCTGATGCTACTATGACTGTGCGTGCAGGCATATAGCCTACTGTCCTAGCGATAGCTGAGTCTGGGAAAAAAGTGCTATAGACTTCATCCACCGCGTTGATATCTGAGAGGTTTTTCAGGGAGATATTGATTTTAACAATGTCATCAAAAGGTACATCGATACTTTCTAAGATGGCTTTGATATTTTTTAGACATTGCTGCGCCTGCTCTTTGACACCACTAGCAACTATTGCATCTGTCTTTGGATCAATCGGTAATTGGGCTGAGATATTATTGTAATGAGAGAAAGCAACGGTTTGCGTTGATGCCGAATTTTTAGGAGCATAGTTAGTATTACTTTTGACTTTTATCAAGTCGCAAGAGGCTTGTGGGTGCGTGCCCTCACCGTTTGAGATAATAGCATCCATTTGTACCAAGGCATCATTCATAGGCAATGCTGCTACGGCAACGACAGTACGTGTCGGCAAATAGCCTTGAAAAAATCCTACATAAACCTCATCCACAGCATCAAGGTCTGAGATATTTTTTAGAAATATATTGATTTTGATGACATCTTTCATGTCATGGTCGATGCTTTTTATAATGGCTTTAATATTATCTAAGCACTGTGTTGCTTGCGCTTTTATATCATTGGCCACGACTTTATCTGTATTAGGTCTAACGGGCAATTGCGCTGAAATATTGTTGTAGTGAGAAAATGTGACCGTTTGGGTCGAATGTGTATGCTTTGGAGCATTATCCGTATTTCTTGAGATTTTTGTAATAATATCGCTCATAGTGTATATTTCTTGTTTTATATTATTCGTTATAATGGCTAGGGTCTGTTGAATATTCACAAATAGGCACTGCTGATTGGTAAAATCGTTCCAGACGAGGCGCAAATTGAAGATAATGCAGATGCCTTAGCTAGATTTGCAACACAGTATGGAGCGATTTTAACATCAGCCTTCACTTCAATAACGAGGACAGGACTCTTGTTTGCCGCTTCGTCATTAAAAAGATTCGCTTAGAACGACTAAACTAGATATTTTTAATCTAAAATCGACTAAACAATAGTCGCTGTCAGTGCCATGGTCAGATGTTCAACAGACCCTAAGACTTTGAGGATTAAAGTCAAGCTTCTAAATTCAAAAAGCCGCAGGAATTCCTACGGCTTTTTAAATCTATTGATAAGATATTTGCTATACGTCAGCAATTAGTCTGCAGCTAATACATCACCGATGGCTAGGCTTTATCAGCAAGCTTACTGGGACGACGCTCAGGCAACATGCCCTGCTCTAAAATAAAGCTGATAATCTCTTCAACGCCCACACCGTCGTACAAGTTGGTGAATATAAACGGACGCTCTCCGCGCATCTTCTTAGAATCGCGCTCCATGACATCTAGCGAAGCATGTACATATTCAGCAATATCGATTTTATTGATAATTAGCAGATCTGACTTAGTAATACCAGGACCGCCTTTACGTGGTATCTTGTCGCCAGCGGCTACGTCAATAACGTATAAAGTCAAATCAGACAGCTCTGGGCTAAAAGTCGCTGCCAAGTTATCGCCGCCAGACTCTACTAATACTAGCTCCAAATCAGGATGACGTTTTTGTAGCTCATCGATAGCCGCCAAATTCATTGAAGCATCTTCGCGGATAGCCGTGTGCGGACAACCGCCGGTTTCTACGCCTAAGATACGATCCGCTGGCAAAGCATCGTGCTTGAGCAAGAAATCTGCGTCTTCACGGGTATAAATATCATTAGTCACTACGGCAATGTTGTAATGGTCTTTTAGGGCGCTACATAACTGGCGTAGCAAGGCCGTTTTACCAGAACCGACCGGTCCGCCAACGCCTACTCGCAAACAATGTTTCATAATAAATTTTCCTTATCTAATGTAAATAAAAGG
>JARIAA010000077.1 GCA_029264635.1 Psychrobacter sp.
GAGCCGTGACTAAAGGCAAATGCAGAGGCAGTAAACACCTGCATCCAACTGAACATAATAAAGGTCGCTTTGGTTAGATCTTCTTTATGCTTACCACGAATACTCTTGGTATAAATAAAGGTCGCAAGCCACACCAGCGCCGCTATCATACCCATAATCAAAAAGCCTTGGAGGTTTGTCATATTACTATTGACATTCTGCAAGCCTTTAAAGATGACCAAAGAAGCCATAACCGCGCCGCCTGCAGCTGCAATAATAGGTACCCATTGCTTCAATGCTTTTAGGGTGTCAAGGTTGCTACGCTCATTCTCAATTTTATAGAGCTGTTTGTAATAGTCAGTTTCTAAATCCTCAACATCACAATCATCATCTCTATAGATTTCTTGATCACGCAACATCGCCGACGTATAAGCCAGTTGCTCTGATTCAGTTAGACCATCCAAAAATTCTTTGTGGTTTTGCTTTAAGGTTTTTTTATCGTCCTTTAGCGTTGCAATGTGTGCCTCTGTTCTATCATTATATTCGATGATATTTTTCTTAATTTGGCCATATAAAAAGTAAGAAAAAACGCCGCCTAAGAGCGGTGATATGACCCAAGAGATAGCAATCGTTCCAATCGTTCCCCAGTTCACAGTGGATAAGGCCATCTCGGTACCACCTAAGTTGATACCAAGCACTATAGAGCTACCGACAACACCGCCGATAATGGCATGGGTGGTCGAGACAGGCAAACCTTTTTTAGTGGCAAACAACAGCCAAAACGCGGCAGCGATGAGCGCGGACAGCATGACATAGATAAACTGATTGGGTGTCACTGATAGACCGTCTAGATCGACAATGCCGCTGCGAATCGTATCGGTGACTTCACCGCCTGCCAGTACGGCTCCTGACACCTCAAATATCGCGGCGATCCCCAGCGCCTGCGGAATAGTCAACGTCACTGCACCGACTGAGGTACCAAAGGAGTTGGCGACGTCATTACCCCCAATATTGAATGCCATAAAGACACCAAAAGCTGTGGCAACGATAAACAGCGTCGTCTGCTGACGCATGGTGTAGTCAAGTCCCCACCACAAAAAATAGCCTGTCATCACAATAAGTAAAATGGCAAAAAATAGATTGACCCTCATGGTACCAACTGATTTGACCGACTTTGTAGAACTGCTACTAATACCCATAAATTAATACGCCCTGCGTAAGCTGATTGAAGATACTTGCGATTGCAGCGCACGATGGCGCCTGCGCATTGTCATCATGACGTCATACGTGCGATATGATTCTTTTCAATAATTTTTCAGCGCACTGCTTTAAATGCTGTTTTTGAGATTTTATCGGCTTGAAGACTGTTACCGATTAGTAATCAGCCTATTAAAATTGTTCACGGTATAACTCTACTGTAAGACGTAAAACATTTGAGCTACCATTAAGCCGCAAGGGATAACGCCAAATCATTCGATTAAAGCACCTTGCGGCTTAAATGTTTTTTGATGCTTATCAGATCTAGCAACTTGATTATTTGCTCGCTGTTATTTGCCTCTAGCATCACGCGCCTATTATATTAAATAATTAAGCAGAATGCATGATGATAGGATTAGATTTGTAACTGAAAATGTCAAAAGTCCTCGTCTTCTAGGTTAAATCTTACTTGAACAAACTTGGAAAAATTAATAGTTGGTGCCAGTGGCACTATATTAGCAGCCCTTTTATGACAAACGCTATAGTTTAAAGTTTGTCATAAAAAAAAGACGATACAGTATTTATAAGCGAGATTTTAGCTGCTCTATAGCGTGATCTAGTACTGCTAAACGTGCACGGCGCTTGTCATTAGTTGCAATCACACACCACGGCGCAGCGTTTGAATCCGTACGTGCCAGCATATCAGCGGCAGCTTGTACATAGTCCGACCATTTATCTCGATTGCGCCAATCATCATCGGTGAGCTTAAATTGCTTATGCGGCGTCTCACGGCGATCTTCAAAGCGCTTTAACTGCTCTTCTTTATCGATAGCAAGCCAGTATTTGATAACAATGGTGCCAGCGCCAGTCAAATCTGCCTCAAAGCGATTAATCTCCTCATAAGCGCGCTGCCATTCGGTCTCAGCTGTCAATGCTTCGACACGCTCGACCAATACCCGCCCATACCAAGTACGATCAAAGATGGCAACACGGCTTATGCGATCGGTCTGCTCATTTGGCAGCCGTGTCCAAAAACGCCATAGATAAGGATGCTGTAGCTCATATAACATCGGTGCGCCAATATTATAAACTTGGTACTCACGCGGGTCGAGCGGTGCGACCATTCTTTTAATAGCGCCGCCCTTGCCAGCGGCGTCCATGCCCTCAAAAGCAAATACGACATGACGACCGTGACGACCTCGCAGTAATTTTGCAAACTTGGCCTGCTTTTTTGCAAGTTGCTTGTTGTAGGTGGACTTATCGACAGCAGAATTATCGATGTTTATGAGCTGGTTGGGTATCTCTACAGGGACAAAATGTTGTATCTCATCATTGTCAAAACCAATAATCTTATTAGTTGCCTTATCATCAATCGCAGCCACACTATTACTGGCAAGCGCTGTTTGCATAGCCTGCAATACTTCGTGGCAAAATGCCGTAGCGGCTTGCAACTTATCACTACCATCGATAATGACCCAATCGTCTTGCTGCTGTAATAAGGTCGCGGCAACCAGATTGAATTGAGCTACTACCTCAGTATTACTCCAATCTATTTGATATAAAAACTGCGGATCGGCTTCTTTATGGGTTAAACGCTCCTGTAGGGTTTCTATATCAACATGAAACCAGCACTTAAGTAACTTGGTGTGATTGGCGGCCAGATCACGCTCAAAAACCTGTAGTTTGAGCAGCTGCTTCTGTAAATAATCTTGCCATTTAGCAGTAAGTAAGGCTTGCACTTGATCAGGCTGTTTATTTTTACACTGCTTATTTTTGGACGCTTTACGCATAGTTGTATTTTGCTTAGCATCATTATCTTGAATGGCGATGCCTGCTATGCGCATCACATTATATAAAAGATCGGCATACCAATTACCAAAATAAACCATAACATCACCGTGACGGGGCATAGCATTCGTATGAGCCTGCCAGATAGGTTGAGACGCAAGCGGTGGATAACCTATGGTCGCCTCAACTTTTAATAGTCTAGGATCAACCCACTGACGCAGCTGCTTGACAGCAGAACCTTTGCCCGCTTGCTCCATACCATTGACCAGCACCAGTAACCCTGTTGGCGTACTAGTCATTGATGGGGTCGGTTGACGTGTCGCTCGCAGAGCATATTGTGCGGTAACCAAGCCCAATCTCAATGCATCTTTATCCATCGAAAACTGACTGAGGGGATTAGGAGACAAGCGCTGTCCGACTATTTGACTGTCAAGTTGCTCAGTCAATTGATGAATAGCCGTCGTTTGCTCCTCCCCTTTACGTTGGTGATTAGAGTCATTCCTGTCTTTTTTATGGTTAGACATGTTTTACTTCCATTTTATTTTTGTGAAAAAACTATATTCATCCTGCATATTCACTGATAATAGCATTTGCTTCATCAATAAATGACAGCGCTGTGTAACAGTTTGACATTTGTATTCTGTCTTATTTTCTTTTAAGGTAATGTACTATGTTAGTAGGGTGATTTTGCATCACTAATAACTCTAAAACAAAAGCTATTTTTATTAAAATACTTCCCATTTACTTATTACAGGATTGACTGTTATGTCTGCTTTATCTGAATTACAAACACACCTAACACGCTATTGGGCGCTGCCTTACCATGATGATGAGCAACTGCATGCTAAGCTCAATGAAGTACAAGCATGGCAACGGGCACGTATTAGACGCACTCATGCAGAGCTATTTGAGCAGCCAAAAAATAAGCCCATGGCAAACTATTTTGTGACTCAATTATATGGTGGTGACGAATTTAAGTTGCTGGCTAAGCAGTTAGAACGCATCCTTCCTAAAGCCAAAAAACTACAGAGACTGGCTAAAGAATCGGTATTAGAGACGGGTACTATGGCGGTGCAAGCGGCTATCTTAGCAATTGAGCTGGATATGCACTTGGCACAGTGGCTGATAAAGCAAGATTTGCCAGTTAATGAAGAAAATATGCTTAAAGCTTACCGCGCCGTTGATGAAGCTGACGCGCGCCGTACGCAGATTAATAACCTAAAAGACGTTTGCTATCGTACTGACAAATATCTCAACTCATTTATGCTACGCAAGGCCTTTTCGCTTGCTAAAGGTGCTGCCTATAGTCGTGGCTATCAGCCTTTGTATGATTTTATTGACGCAGGCTTCACCGCTATGAAACCATTAAAAAGCGTCGGTGGTTTTATTGAACCGTTCTGCGAGCGCGAGCTGCAGATTATCGATCAAGTTCATAAGGCTGATAGTGACGACAACGTCGACGTATTTGCTGTATCATAGGTTAATAATAGTCATTGGACGAAGCATTTTGCACGCACTGGACGACCAATAATTTTGGTCACCCGTGCTTGCAACCTGCCTATGCCTTTGAATAGACGATACTTACGATGCATAATTACGATAAACTAGTCATTATCACAAGCTACAGGACAACCTTATGACCGACACCTTGAAAGAAAACCCTCATAAGTCTACGGCAAATAGCCATATTCAAGATAAATTGGTTAAAAACAGTATTGATGAGAGCAAAAATATCAGCGCAAAAGCTCAAGCCCGCCAGAATCCTACTCATAGTCAGGTAACAGCAAGCACCGATAATAATGATTTTACTCATGTGCAAGACTTACCGACAGGAACGCCACAAGGCCAGCAAACTACTATGCCAGATACTCATCACAAGATGAATAACACGTCAGCCCAGACTGCAAAGATGCAAAACGCGCAAACTGCTTTTAATCAGCGTGATGATATCAATAATCCACATACCCTTGATACCGATGGCGCAGAAGAGACTCATTTTGGCTACAAAACGGTTAACAAGGCAGAAAAACAGGCGCGTGTTGCGGATGTTTTTACTTCGGTTGCCAAAAAATACGACATTATGAACGACTTGATGTCTTTTGGTATTCATCGTCTTTGGAAGCGTTTTGCTATTAGCCTATCTGGCGTACGCGCCGGTCAGCATGTACTCGACATTGCTGGTGGTACTGGTGATTTAGCTAAAGTCTTTAGTCGCGAAGTCGGTCGTAACGGTCATGTCGTCTTATCAGATATTAACGCAGCCATGCTAGAAGTTGGTCGTGAGCGCTTGATTAATGCTGGTTGTAATAATGTTGATTTTGTCCTTGCCAACGCTGAGACGCTTGCGCCATTTGAAGACGAAAGCTTTGATCTATTAACCATCAGCTTTGGTCTGCGCAATGTCACAGATAAAGATGCAGCGTTACGCTCAATGTACCGTGTACTAAAGCCAGGCGGTCGTTTGCTGATTTTAGAGTTCTCAAAGCCTATCTTTGAGCCGCTATCTAAAGCGTATGATTTATACTCTTTTACTGCTTTACCGCTGATGGGCAAGATTGTGGCTAATGATTCAGAGAGCTATCAGTACTTAGCAGAGTCGATTCGCATGCATCCAGACCAGCAAACTTTGAAGCAGATGATGCAGCAAGCGGGTTTTGAAAATTGTGATTATCACAATCTCACAGCGGGTATCGTAGCCGTCCATCGAGGTTTTAAAGCTTAACAAATATGGCTTAATAAAAACCAAAGTCCACATTAGTGCTGGCTATGCGGCAGTATCACTATAATCATTTTAAACATGTGAGAGTATTATGCTAACGGTATTACTTTTGGCAAGTGCCGAAAAACTCATTAATATGGCTATCGCTAGTGATGAGATTACCCAAGCAGGTCTTGTACCGCTTGCTGGTAGAGTGCTGCGGTTAAATATGGCGCTGCCCAAAATACAATTAGATATTTTATTCAATCATGAGCATCTGCGTTTTGAGCCTATTACGGCTAATAGCATTTTTGAGCCGCGCGGACAAAATATCGGCAGAAATGCAGATGAACGTGAGCAAGCCGATATAGATATGAGACGTATGGGTCACAGCATTCCCGACTGCATCATCAACGTTGAAAATCCTGCACAGCTCTTAAATTTGATGCGCGGCGCTGAAGGCAATCTGCCCATTGAGGGCGATTACAAAGTGTTGATGCAGCTTAAACAACTGGTTGCTGGATTTGATCCTGATATTGCCGGTCAGCTTGAGCCCTTCATTGGCAAGCCCATGGCAAGCCAGTTGCAGCTGCTGATATCTCAGCTTAAGGGCAGCTTTCGCCATACTGCCAAACGAGCTTTCGACGATGTGAGCGATTGGGCCAATGATGTGGCAGGCACAAGTCCACCTGACCCTCTCGAAAAAGCAGAAGCGGACAGCCTCAAGCAGCAAATCCTTAAGCTGCGAGCGGATGTTGAGCGCGAAGAGGCACGGCTAGCTGCCATCAAAGCTGAACAGGCACGCTTAACCAATAGATAAGCTTCATTTGACGTTCAATTATCCCTATCTAGACTGATTATTTAGAGTAATTATTCCCCATGCTATTATCTCACCGCGCCCGCTTACTTGAGCTTTGGCGTATCGCTGCAAACTACCGCATTGATACCCATTTTACTGTTGAAGAAGCGCCACAGTTGCAGCCTCTTGTACGTTTAATTCGCATGCATCCAGCTGCTTGGGGCAAAAAGCACCAGCCTAATGCCGTGAAATATGCTTTGGAGGATATGGGCACGCTGTTTTTAAAGCTCGGACAGCTACTCTCTACCCGCCGCGACTTAGTACCTCCTAATATTATTGAACAATTAATCCAATTGCAGGATAAGGTAAAACCCTTTGATCCTGATATTGCTATTGCCCAAATTCAAGATACGAAATACGGTCTTGGACAGTCCATTGAAACCTTGTTCGCCCGCTTTGATATCAAGCCGTTAGCCGCGGCCTCCATCGCTCAAGTACATACTGCTGCGTTGATGGATGGTCGTGAAGTCGTCGTAAAAGTGGTGCGTCCTGATATTCGCTCTACGATTGTTGCCGACTTTGAGCTACTGCGCGAGCTTGCCAATTGGGCCTCAGCTCGGATTGAGGCAGCGCGGGCGATACGTATCGTTGATATTGTAGAAGACTATCGGCAGGTTATGCTAAACGAGCTGGATTTGACTTTGGAGGCAGACAATACGACCCAAATGCGTAATAACTTCTTGGGTTCTGCCCTGATGTATGTGCCCGAGGTCTATGACGCTGCCAAAAACGTCATCGTCATGGAGCGTATTCAAGGTGTCCCCATCTCGCAAGTTGAGGTTTTTGATAAGCTTGGTTATGACCGAGCGACACTCGCAGAAAAAGGCTTAACAATATTTTTTACCCAAGTTTTTCGAGATAACTTTTTTCATGCCGACATGCATCCAGGTAATGTATTTGTAGAGACGCCACCTGTTAAAACGCTAGGCAATCAGACGCAAGTGGTGGATCTCGGTCATGAACCCCGTTATATCGGTCTTGATTGTGCCATTATGGGTACATTATCCAAAGATGATCAGCTGATCGTAGCGCGTATGCTGCTGACCGTGATGAATAATAACTTCACAGCTATGGTTGATATCGTGAGCCGTGCTGGCTGGATACCTCCAAATACGGATAAGCATGCCTTAATTCGTGATATGAAACGTACGGTTGGTCCGATGCTACAAAAGTCAATCAATGAGATCGATTTTGCTGGCGTCTTGATGCAAATTTTAGATATTGCTCGTCGCCATCATATGAGTATCCCGCCTCAGCTCATGCTTCTGCTAAAAACATTGGTACACGTCGAGGGCCTTGGTCGTGATTTATATCCAGATTTAGACATTTGGTCGCTTGCTAAGCCTATCCTGAGCAGCTGGATTAAAGAGCAGCTGGACCCTATGCGCAACTTCCAGCAGATACGCGCGCAGCTACCAGAGATTTTATTATCCAGTACGGATATCCCTAAATTACTGGATCAAGGTTTGCAAAGCCTAGCCTCACAAGGATCTCGTCAAGATAGCCAGTTGCGCGAGATCCAGCAGATACGCGCAGACATGCTCAATGATCGCCGCCGCGACTGGCTAGCACTAGCAGGATTTGGGTTATGTATCGCTATCGCCACCCAAGTCGTTGGCTGGCTGTCACCTATTTTTTATATTTTAGCCATGTTGGCAGTCATTTGGCGCATCTTAGCTTAGTTTCTCTTCGTGCGCTCAGCTGCTACTCTTCTCTATTAATAGGGGTTATTTATGCCTGATACTCAAATTGATACTAATTTAAATACAACAGATCATAGCGCGGCTATTGCTAAGCTTCAGGTGGAGTTTGGCAAACAGCTGAGTGTGAATCTAAACGTACGTGAACAACATGGTCATACGATGACATGGCTTGCCAATCAGCCACCAGATGCGGTATTAATTGCTCACGATAAACATGACGTTGCAAAAGCAGTAGCGATTTGTAATGAGTATCAGATGCCAGTGATCGCCTTTGGTATTGGCTCCTCGCTTGAGGGTCAGCTAAATGCTCCTTATGGCGGACTTTGCATCGATATGCACGAGCTTGATGCTATTTTGCAAGTGAACAATGAAGATTTAACCGTTACCGTACAGCCTGGGGTCACACGCGAACAGCTAAACCATTATTTGCGCGATACGGGTTTGTTTTTTCCGATAGATCCAGGTGCCAATGCTAGTATTGGCGGTATGGTTGCAACCCGCGCCTCAGGGACTAACGCGGTACGCTATGGCACAATGAAAGATGTGGTACTTGCACTTGAAGTCGTCACGGCGACTGGAGAGATGGTACGCACAGGTACGCGCGCCAAAAAGTCTGCCGCAGGTTATGATTTGACCCGGCTCATGATAGGCTCAGAAGGGACTCTTGGCATTGTCACTGAAATCACGCTCAAATTGTTTGGTATTAGTGAATGTATCGGCAGCGGACTTTGTCATTTTCCAACGATTGAAGACGCCTGCCAAGCTGTGATGCTTACCATTCAGATGTGTTTGCCTATCGCGCGTATTGAACTGCTTGATGCACTGCAAGTGAAAGCCTGTAATCAATATGCCAATCTAGATTTGCTTGAAACGCCAACCTTATTTGTTGAGTTTCATGGTACGGAAGCCAGCGTACGTGAACAAGCCCAAACCTTTAATGATATTATTGAAGAATTTAGTGGTACTGACTTTGTTTGGGATACCAATGAAGCTGAGCGCAAACGTCTTTGGCAGGCTCGTCACAATGCTTATCATGCCAGCTCAGCCCTACGCCCAGAAGCAAAAGCACTGTCTACTGATGCCTGCGTGCCGATTTCACGCTTAGCAGAATGCGTCAGCGCCACTGCAAAAGATATTGAAGCCTCTGGCATGATAGGCCCTATTGTCGGTCATGTTGGCGATGGCAATTTTCATGTGTTGTTGCTTGTAGATACTGATAATCCAGAAGAGATAGCAACCGCTGACGGTATTATCGAACGCCTAGCTATGCGCGCGATTGAGATGGATGGTACTTGTACGGGTGAGCATGGTATTGGTCAGGGTAAACAAAAATTTATGGACCAGGAGCATGGCAACGCTATACCGATGATGCAGGCCATAAAACTCGCCCTTGATCCTCAGA
Source organism: Psychrobacter sp. (assembly GCA_029264635.1). GTDB lineage: Bacteria > Pseudomonadota > Gammaproteobacteria > Pseudomonadales > Moraxellaceae > Psychrobacter. Next base: position 9,627 of record JARIAA010000077.1, read on the forward strand.
ATATCTTAAACCCTGGTAAGATATGGCCTCAGCCTTTAGTGATCAAGACACAAAAAGCAGAAGCATAAATACAGACGTAAAAAATACACCTACTTTCCATTCATAAAGTAGGTGTATTTTTAATGACGTAAGTTCATTTAACGTTATTAAATCTGATCAATTGCCATCTGCGTTAGTACGCGCCCACGCGCGGTACGTAATACATAGCCTTGCTGAATCAAGTACGGCTCAATCACATCCTCAAGCGTAGCGCGATCTTCAGCCATGGCTGCCGCTATCGCCTCAACGCCAGCTGGACCCCCATCAAAACGCTCATGCAAAATCTCGATATAACGCCGATCTAAATGATCAAGGCCACGTCGATCGACCGCGAGCATATCAAGGGCACTGGCTGCAATCCCCCCATTGATACTACCATCCCCTTTCACCTCGGCATAATCACGTACACGGCGTAGTAAACTGTTCGCAATTCTTGGTGTACCACGAGCACGGCGAGCAATCTCAATCGCACCCTCTTCAGTCATTGGCACGCGCATCAGACGCGCCGCACGGCTGACAATGGTCGTTAAATCAGCGATATTGTAAAACTCAAGACGCTGGACAATACCAAAGCGATCTCGCAATGGCGAGGTCAATAGTCCTGCGCGCGTGGTGGCAGCAACCAACGTAAATGGTGGCAAATCAAGCTTGATAGAGCGCGCTGCTGGCCCCTCACCGATCATAATATCCAACTGAAAATCTTCCATGGCTGGATACAGTATCTCTTCAATGACCGAGCTTAAACGATGAATCTCATCGATAAATAGCACATCACCTGCCTCTAAATTGGTTAGCATGGCAGCCAAATCGCCTGGGCGCTCAAGTACTGGCCCTGAGGTCGAGCGCAGATTACCCCCCATCTCACGAGCTATGATATTAGCAAGGGTAGTCTTACCTAAGCCTGGTGGACCAAAAATCAATGTATGATCTAGCGCCTCATCACGAGCGCGCGCGGCGCCAATAAAGACTTCCATCTGCTCACGCACAACGGGCTGACCAATATACTCAGACAGTAAAGCGGGACGAATGTTACTATCTGGAGCATCGCCTGCGCCTTCTAGCGGATTAATTAAGCGGTCTTGCATCATAGGGATTATCATTTTATAAAGAGAATAAATAACGCGAAACTAACACACAGCATAACCAAAGCTTACGCATAAGTCATGTAAAACGTTAAAAACTGACAGTTAAAATAGAAATAAGCGACAACCAGTGTCGCTTATCTAAGAGTTTTTTTAGATTACTTACCCTAGCAGGCCTAACAAGTTAACTTAAAAACCAGACAATTGCTGTAAGGTCGCCTTCAATAAACCTTGCGTATCAGCGAAAATATTACCGTTACTTTTTGCCGCTTTAATTGCCTGCTGCGCTTCTCTTTCTTTATAACCCAAGCTGATTAATGCGCCTTCTACCTCAGCTATGATACTACCTTCATGAGTGACAACGACTGGCTGGAGAACAAATTCTAAACTGCTGTTGTCAACTTCGATATTTTTGAGTTTGTCTTTAAGCTCAATGAGTAAACGCTGTGCAGTTTTTTTGCCGATGCCTGGTATCCGAGTCAATGCTACTTCCGAATCCTGCTCGACATGCATCTTAAGCTCAGCCGCTGACATCGCAGAAAGCATAGCGAGCGCCATTTTAGCCCCCACGCCATTAATTTTAATCAACTGACGAAAGACATCACGCTCTTTGCGATCAATAAAACCATATAGCAGCTGAGCATCTTCACGCACATGAAAGTGCGTCCAGATACTAGCTTGCTGCTCTAGCTGTAATTGACAAAATGATGGCAATGGTAGCTCAACGTCATAACCCACACCTGAAGCTGTCATGATACAGGCTGTTGGCGCCATTAAATATCGTACTTGTCCAGTAATTAGTCCAATCATCATCCATCACCTGTCGTCAATCATCAAGTAAGCAATTTTCGCTCAAAAGACATTGGCTGGAACCCTATGACCAATATCCTCTTAACGAATCCCAAATCAAGCCTTTTAGTAAACCAGCTTACTGATAAAAATCAACCATACCTTCAAGACTAATCGGACGAATCTTATGCGCTTGACCAGCAGAACCAAAGGCTTCAAAGCGGTTGCTACAGATATCTGACATCGCGGCCATAGACGCTTTAAAATATTTACGGGGATCAAATTCGCGCGGATTTTCCGCAAGGAATTTACGGATTGCGCCAGTTGATGCCAAGCGTAAATCAGTATCGATATTTACCTTACGGACACCATGCTTAATCGCCTCAACGATTTGCTCAACTGGGACACCATAAGTCTCACCAATATCACCACCATTTTCATTAATGATTTTGAGCCATTCTTGCGGTACAGATGACGAACCATGCATGACCAGATGCGTATTAGGAATACGCGCGTGGATCTCTTTTACCCGCTCAATCGATAAAATATCGCCCGTCGGTGGACGCGTAAACTTATAAGCACCGTGGCTAGTACCGATTGCAATCGCGAGCGCATCGACATTGGTATCTTTTACAAATTGTTCAGCTTCATCAGCACTAGTTAAGAGCTGCTCATGATCAAGCATACCTTCAGCGCCCGAGCCGTCTTCTTCCCCTGCCATACCCGTCTCAAGGCTACCCAAACAGCCAATCTCACCTTCTACCGAAACCCCGCACGCATGTGCCATTTTTAATACTTCACGGGTAACGCTGGCATTATAATCATAATCCATTGGGGTTTTGCCGTCCTCACCAAGTGAGCCATCCATCATGACCGAAGAAAAGCCAAGCTGAATTGAGCGCTGGCAAATAGCGGGTGACATACCATGATCTTGGTGCATCACTACTGGAATATGGGGCCACTCTTCAATGGCAGCAATGATCAAATGCCGTAAAAACGCCGACCCTGCATAACTGCGTGCTCCTGCACTGGCTTGTACAATAACGGGTGAATCACAAGCATCCGCATCCATCATAATTGCTCGCATCTGCTCTAAATTGTTGACATTAAAGGCAGGAACACCATAGTGATGTTCAGCAGCATGGTCTAACAGTTGACGTAAGGAGATTAAAGCCATAAAACGCTCTCTGATTGGTATTTAAAACTAATATAATAAAAACTTTTGAAAACATTGTACCGTTGATGATACCTGCCCTTCAAAAAATATAACGGGGTAATTATAGCAAATTTTCTACCCCCCTCGTAGCAGTTACCTGAGTATTTATCTGTCTGGCAGGTTTTATAAGCTGTTCACAGTCAAGTGAGGTGAATGACTCATATCTTATAGCACCACAAACGCACAAAAGCCTTGGCAATCACCAAGGCTCTTCGATATTTTAGGAACTATAAATCCAGCAGTCGCTTTTTTATTAAATAAAATAGTTGTTATTAAATAAAATGGATACACTATTTAATAACGCAAAGATGGTCTAAATTTTTCTAACTTGCTGTATCTACGCCGACAGAGGCTGCGCAACTAACATTAAAAAACTGAGCATCCCAGTCCCGCTGTATTTTTTTCATATTGGACTGACTATAAGATCAATAAAAGCGGAAGACTTAGTACTGCTGCTCTGCTTCTACTGCATTTTCACTGGCTTTATCGGAGACGGTCGCTGCACCATCGGCAACTGCTCCAGCAGTATTAGCAACGGCTTCATTTGCGCCGACCACAACCGCTTCACCCGTGTTTTCTAGTGCGTCTGCCGCAGCAGCACCAGCCGTCTCAGCACCCTCAGCAATTTCAGTACCAGCGTTTTGAGCGGCAGCTTCAGCTTCTTGAGCAGCAGCTTCTGTTTCAGCAGCAGCGGCTTCAGCGTTGGCAGCAATATCATCACCAGCAGAATCAACAGCAGCTTCGGTTTGGTCTTGAGTTTGCTGGCTACATGCAGTGACTGCAAAAGTACCAGCAAGTAAGCTGGCAAGTAATAAATGACGTTTTAACATAATAAACCTCTTGTAAATAATGCATGTCAAAATACATGGTTGCGCTATTTTATAGATAGCAAATAAGACATGCAATAACATTTTTCTGCACATGAAAAATAATAATGGCTTAACAATAGAAATTAACTACTAACTTTATATATCTATGTAGTATATAACTGTGTAGATAGAATATCTCATAGTACGTCGAAGCCTACCTTGAATAATAAATGCAAGTTGTATGCCTAATGTTAAAAATAGCGTTACTTATATTGGCAATCACTGACTTTTTCGTAATTTTTTATCTTATCACTATTGCTCATTGATCTGTAAGGCTGCCACTGCAGGTAACACTTTACCTTCAACAAATTCTAAAAATGCACCACCACCCGTCGACATATAGCTGACACCATCGGCAATTTGATATTTATCAATAGCCGCTAAGGTA
>JARIAA010000082.1 GCA_029264635.1 Psychrobacter sp.
AATGTGCTTATCAATCCCTTCTTGCAAAATAGCAGGATTGGTCACAAACAAATCATCGCCAACCAACTGCACTTTATCGCCAATCTGCTCAGTCAAATACTTCCAACCATCCCAATCTGACTCATCAAGACCGTCTTCGATAGAGATAATAGGATACTGACGTGCCAATCCAACTAAATAGTCCGAAAATCCTTGACTGTCAAAAGACTTGTTGCCTTCGCCTGCCAAGACATATTGACCATTTTTATAAAACTCGCTCGCCGCGCAGTCTAAAGCTAGATGAATATCCTCACCTGCTTTGTAACCAACTTGCTCAATCGCTTGCATAATAACCGTAATCGCTTCTTCGTTACTACGCAGATTCGGTGCAAAGCCGCCTTCATCACCAACCGCTGTATTTAGACCTTGCGACTTTAAGACAGATTTTAAGCTATGGAAAATCTCAGTACCTGCCCGTAGCGCCTCTGAAAAGCTGGTAAAGCCAACGGGCTCAATCATAAACTCTTGAATATCAACGGTATTGTCTGCATGCTCGCCACCGTTTAGGATGTTCATCATGGGTACTGGCATGGTCAGCGAGGTCTGATTGCGCAGGTTGGCGATATATTGATGCAGTGGTAGCTTTTGGGCCTTGGCAGCAGCTTTTGCCGTTGCCAGTGATACTGCCAACATCGCGTTGGCACCTAGGCTGTCTTTATTATCTGTACCATCAAGCGCAATCATAGCATCGTCAATGGCTTGCTGCTCTGTAACGTCTTTGTCAACCAAAGCACTGCGAATCTGGCTGTTGACATTGGCAACGGCTTTTTTGACGCCTTTACCCATATAACGATCTTTGTCGCCATCACGCAGCTCAAGTGCTTCACGTGAACCAGTTGATGCGCCACTTGGTGCCGCAGCACGGCCAATGGTTCCATCAGCCAAAATCACATCAGCTTCAATCGTTGGGTTACCGCGTGAGTCTAAAATCTCACGAGCACGAATATCTATAATTGCGGTGACGTTGTTGGTTTCTTCAGCGTACATAATGTCTGTTAATTCCTTTGGTCATGCCAGGTTTGTGGGATTAAAAAGGGAAACTAAAGTGTGAAAAATAAAGCAAAGTTTTTTATAGCACATACGCCTAAAGTAGCTCTAAATAGTGCTATGACAGTTTATGTTAAGCATTTGTTGAGCCGCCCTAAAGGTCTGTCTGTCATACTAACATCAGGCTATAGTGCTTGGCATCATAGCATATATTTAGTCAAACTTCCCTTATCTTACACTAACTTGTAGGCATAAAATCAAACATAAGTATCTACATTAACCGTTATTGTCTCGTTTAAGTGCATATAGGGTTAAAAGTCATAGAAACCCTATACTTTCGCTAGATGAGGCATCTTAGTATCAGCAGTAGATACTGTATTATCTAGCTCGACTGCTGTTTTAAATTGGGTTAAGCGTAGTGCATTCATTAATACGGAGATCGAACTGAGCGCCATCGCAGCGGCAGCGATCATCGGATTTAAAAAGCCAAACGCAGCAAGCGGAATGCCAAGACAGTTATAAATAAAGGCAAAAAACAGGTTCTGTTTGATGTTACGTAGCGTAGCTTGAGCAATTTTTTGGGCAGCATCGATATGCATGAGCGACTCTCCCATTAAACGGGCAGAAGCGCTATGCTGAGCGACATCAGTCCCTTCAAACATGGCAAAGCTGGCATCAGCAGTTGCCATCGCTGGTGCATCATTGACCCCATCCCCTGCCATCGCAACCTTGTGTCCAGCTGTCTGTAGTACAGCAATTTGGCTTGCCTTGTCACGCGGGCTCATCTTGCCATACGCTTCTTTGATACCTAATTGACCTGCCACATGGTCAACGACTGATTGTTTATCCCCACTCATCAAGATGACATTGATACCAGCATTTTGTAGCGCCGTAATCGCTTGCGGTGTATCAGCTTTTAAGTCATCCGCTAGAGCAAAAGCCCCTAATGGCTCATCATTAATACTAACAGCGACGGTACTGGCAATTTGCCAGACTTTTGGCATAAGCTTCGGCAGTTTCAAGCTTGCAAACTCTGCAGTGCCGACTTTTACCAGACCAAGACCTGCAATATTTGCTTGAATACCAGCGCCCTTTATCACGCTAATATCAGTGACATTTAACAGCGGCAAACGACGCTCTTTAGCAGCATTAATAAGTGCCGTTGCTAACGGATGACTGGCGTGCGCCTCAATGCTTGCCGCAATCTGCAACACCTCATCCATTGGTATAGATTTATCGACCATCACCTGATCGACAATAGTAGGTTTACCGATAGTCAAAGTCCCAGTTTTATCAAGCACTACTGTATCAATATTACCTGCCGCCTCAAGGCTTTGCGCATCTTTAAACCAAACGCCGTGACGCGCGGCCACACCCATGCCTGCCATAATAGCCGCTGGGGTAGCCAGACCTAGCGCACAGGGACACGCAATCACTAATACGGACACCGCATGCATCAAAGCGGTATCGACCATACCCGTCAGCCACCATGTTAGCCCAAAGGTGAGCAAAGCAATCGCGACAACGACAGGGACGAAAATAGACGTTACTTTATCGGCCAGACGCGCCAATTTGGCTTTTGAGCCTTGGGCGTCACTGAGTGCTTGTACCATGTCACCGAGCTTCGTATCGCTGCCTTTGGCACTGACACGATATAGCAAACTGCCGTTTTCAACCAAGGCGCCTGCTAGTAGCCCATCGCCTGCTTCTTTTTGCAGCGGTACCGACTCGCCTGTCAAATGGCTCTCCACACACCAGCCACTACCATCAATGACTACTCCGTCCGTGGCAACGCGGCTACCTTGTTTGGCGCGCAAAATGTCATTTACCTGCACGTCTTGAAGCGCGACATTATGAAAATCGCCATTCGGTTGTTGCTGCTCGACCTCATCAGGGGTTAATGACAATAATAGATCGATACTATTAAGGCTATGTTTTTTGGTACGCTCCTCTAAATACTTACCCGTACGCACAAAAGCGATAACCATCACCCCTGCTTCAAAATACACCGCTGGACCGTGCCCGCCTGCGTGAGCACTTTGCAATAGACTATTTAAAGTGCCAGCGCCATGGGTGAGACATAGATAGGTTGAGTAAGCCCAAATGGTCACCGTACCGATGACCACCAGCACATCCATATTGGCAAGACCGCCTTTGATGGATGCCCAAGCGCTCTGATAAAATGGTAATGCCAATCCAAATTGTACAATAGTCGCAAGAATAAACTGTATCCAAACAGGTGGCATCCATGCCATACCAAAACCTGTCAGCATGCCAGCCATACCAATTAAAAACGGTACCAAACATACCCATAGTGCAATGAGACGCCATGGTATTTGGGTTGCCGACTCTTTACCCGTTTGTGCAAACAAGCTATCAGCTGCTTGTAAATTGGCGACAAAACCCGTCTTATTTACCCACTCGGTGATTTGTTCAGGCGTCGTTTGCGTTGGATCATAATCCACATTGGCGGTCTCGCCTGCAAAGTTCACACTCGCTTCATATACGGCAGGCTTTTTATTAAGCACCTTCTCGATTCGTGACGCGCAGGCCTGGCATGACATCCCATCAACCGCAAGTTGCAGATGCGCACGCTTTGGCGCAAGCGACGTGTTAGACTCAACATCGGTTTCAACATCATAAGATTGATCACTGGAAGTACGGG
>JARIAA010000193.1 GCA_029264635.1 Psychrobacter sp.
TTGATGAAGGCTCATAACGCTATACTTTAGATAAACTTTATCAATTTTCCAAAAAAAACCACGCAATCATAGCGTGGTTTTTTATACGACTTACCTTTTAGATCATGCTTTTTGCAAGTCTATAAAAGTGGTTTAAACGATAGGAGGCGGATTTAGTTTACCATTATCGCCATCCCAATTCTCGCGAGCTTTGTCATCTAAATCTGCTGGCGTCTTTGGCTCCCACTTACCGTTTTCCTTCCAAGTCGCATCTCCCCAATCAGCATCTTCTTCTTTACGATCCAAATCCTTGTAAGCCTGACTCGGGTCAATACCACGGCGCTTCATATCAGCCACTTGTTCTTCTAACGTACGAAATTGAGCAGCGTCGTGCATAGATTTTTCTAAATCGTCAATCTCGTGTCTTAGTTCGTCGTGTTTAGAGTTACTCATTATATTCTCCTTGATTACTTAAAGTACTAGATCAGTACTCAAAGATTTTTCAAAATCATTATTATAAATATAAAAAAATGTTATTGAGATTAGCCAATACCTTATTATCAATGGTCTACCCTAGATAAACAACCACTCACACGTATGCTTTGTATTACAAAACGTAGTTCTATTCATAGTCATTCAAGGCAAATAATCTGCTTGCAACTGGTTTTCTTCAAACAGTTTTTTAGCGTAGAAAGTCAACTTCCATAGTTCTTGCGAGGTTTTTACACCTGAAGTGGTCAGCTGTATCCAATTAGCAGCGATTAAGGCTCGCTGTAATTTATTTAGATCATCTTGAGCGATTTGGTAGCGCGAGACTGCATGGACATTTGGCATCTTTTGTTTGATATCTTGCTCAGTTTGAGCAGCGATCAGACGGTTCAAACAACCTTGCAAACCATAATTTGAAAAAGTTCCGGGCAAGCGAGCGAGCGTACGTAGCACCTGTTGCCAAGTAAGATTCATGGTCATAACAATATCAGTTAAATTACCAGCTTCATACGCTTGAGCACTGTATTTAATAGTAAAACTCTCTGATAAATCGATGGATTGGGTGACATTATCGGTAATACCACGATTATCAAGAGGCTCCATAACCATTTTATTGTGATAAGGAGGCTGGGTTATATCGGCAGTGGTACCAGTTTTAACTGATTGACTGTCTTGCGTTAGTTGGGTCGTCTCTGAGGTTTCTTTGATACTCTCGTCTGATTTCGTCCAGCTAGGTAGTGCTTGATGTTTAGCTAGCAAAAGATGATAAGCGCTCGTTAATAGCTGATCAATATTGGTTGTCTCATCATAGTGATAGACGTTTTCAGATTGTTCCTGAACCAGACGAGTAAAGTCTTGTAGATGACGATTTATATTATCTTCTTCACTTTGTTTTTTAATGAATACTAGCATCGGTTTAAGCTTAGCTTTGGCACTCAGATAACTCAGATGCATTTGACTGACACCCAGATTTTGGGTAACGCCATAACTATTGCCAATGATGACAACCGTTTGATCGCAGGAATCAATACACTGTCGCCCATATAAAGAAGCTTGTGGTAGTTTTGGTGAAATATCATAGGTCAAAAACGCACGTGGTTGAAAAAACACTGCCAAAGCGTCTAAAACCAATGCCTGCTCATGGGCTACGCATATGATATGGACGTGATAACGACGACTTTGCAAGGTAACCTCTACAGCGACAGGGATAATAATGATATTAAAAAGCGCATAAGACAGAGTCATCTTATTATTTATGAGTTTTAGCCTAACATAATCTTAACAGAATACGTGCAGTTTGTTACTACTTTCTATCAGCTGATTACATCATTCTGTCTATCGATTTCATTACTACACTATATTTGGCTGTTTATATATTGATAAAAGAATTATCGCAAATATTAAAATATAGGCTGTATTTGCGTTTGCGATCCAAGTAAACGTTCAACCAACCTATCTAACTTATCATCATGCTTACTAGCATAAAAAGTTAAAGGCGGTATTTTATGGTCAGCACATATTATTGAGTGGTCAAGTTGAGCGAGTAGGCGTTGCTCAGCGAGCAAAGACTGGACACGAGTAGCAATTGCTTGCCCTGAGTCCACAATCTGTATCGATAACTGCTGAGCGTGAATCTCATCCAGCAAAAAATCTTTAAAAAAAGGATAATGCGTACAACCCAAGACTAAGTAATCTATATCAACATAGGCAAAGTCTAGCAATAGTTGCTTTAGGCGCTGTGCAGTATCAGATGCCTTGGGCATACCCGCCTCTACCCAAGGTACCAATTGCGGATCAAAGTATTTAGTTACTTGAGTGCCATTAGGTATAGCGATATCAGTAATCACTTGATTGAGTAGCGTACCATCTAAGGTCGCTTTGGTGGCCAGCACAGCCACATGTCCGCTCTGAGTGGCCATCACGGCAGGCTTGAGGGCTGGTACTAATCCTACGATGGGCAGATATGGATAATGCTGACGGGCTGCGTCCAACCCGTGAGCCGAAGCACTATTACACGCAATCACGATAAGTTTACAGCCTTGCTGATATAGCCATTCTACGGCTATCAATGTCAAGGTCTCAATATCTTGACTATCTCGGTTACCATAAGGCACATGCAGGGTATCAGCATAGTAAATATAACGTTCGGCGGGCAACTGCTGCGCTAAGTGCAGATAAACAGACAACCCACCTACGCCTGAATCGAATAAACCAATGGGGGCAACATTTTTGCCACGGATTTCTATATTGACTTCCGTATCTTTACTGGCAGCCGTTTTTTCAGCTATTAAAAGCTTATTGTAAGAAGGAGTGATAGGTTCAGCGATACTCATGGAGTCATACCGTAATCACAGCATGTTCTAGTTCTATCACTCAAGGATTGCCCAGCGTATCGAATACTTTTAGTCACAGTGTACTGCCATACCCTTTGATAAAGAAAAAATAGAATAAGTCCAACTACATAGAAGCGAATGATTGGTTTACTTATCGACTTATTTAATGAATAGTTAAATAGTTAATCATCAGGCATCAATAACTGATAAGAGTGACCACCACTCTCCAAAGTCAGTATCACGTCATTGTCTTGTTCTGTCAATTGTCCAATTTCTGTCAAATGGTAGAACGTATTACGGCCGATCAGTGCCATTAAACCATTACGAACAAGCATATAAGGTCGTATTTGCTCTTTTTCAGCATCATTGTGCACACTACTTGGCCGATAAGAACGTAATTCAATGGGATGCGCGTCATCTAAACGAACCACATCGCCAGCTATAGTGGTAAATTCTAACCAATGAATGCCATCTTCGTTCACGATACCCACATCATTAATAAGCAGCGGCACATCCTCTACCTGAATACGCAGTTTTTGGACAGGCGTCTTTAGGAAGTATTCAGTGACCCCATCAGTCTCTTCTTTCCACAAAACAGTCGCAAATAAGCTGATCAGTGACTGACGGGTCATAAGTCCACCTTCATGCCACCATTCGCCATTAGCTTTGATCGTCAAATCCATGTCAATCGTTTGTTCAGGATGCCATTGGTCAAGAGGCGGTACAGAACGACCTTGACGCGTACTAGCCGATGACTTTAAATAATTGCTAAGTTCGTCTAAACTCCTTATATCCTGTGCATTTACACTATTATTTATCGTCTCACCTGTTGAATTGCCAGTGGCAACCCCATTATTCTTATTACCATCCATAGCGTTATTTCCTGATATTAATTAAAGTTTGGTAAAGGCAGCATTACTATTAATTTTGGTTTCGGGTATGATGAAACAATCAGACTTTGCATGTACATCTTATTAGTCTTACCTTAACACCGTTATCTACAAATGCGTATCGTGTTTTTGGGACTTTTCTTTTATAATGAGTAATGATTTTTTATTAAAATGATGATGAGTATGTCATTTTAATTATCCTTTATTATGTTGTTCATTAATATGATTTCAATGACGATATTATCGATTAACGCCGCAAAGACAGTTTTTATCGGGTAGCCATATGTCTGAGAGGTAACCGCGATGCAAGCCATATTATTTAATTGCGTCCTTAATAATACCCATAGACAAGCCACTATAGAGTTTAGGAGTAGGTATGCAAGAGCAAGATAAACAAGCGCCAGTCGTTGATGCAGATATCGTCGATACTGACGCTGCAGCAACGGTAGATACGACCACGCCGGACATCACAAAACCTGAGTCTACAGAAGCGGCTCAAGAGGTTATTGAAGAGCCAGTCGCTGAAGACGCCTCACCTGCGTCAGAACCTGCTGTCGAACACAATCCAGTTGACAAAGCACCCGCTGAAACTGCGCCTGAGCCTGAGCCGGTAGAGCCTGAAATTGAGCGCGAATCGATGGAGTTTGATGTTATCGTTGTCGGCGGTGGACCTTCTGGTCTATCAGCAGCTATTCGTTTAAAGCAATTGGCCAATGCTGCTGGCAACGATGAGTTTATGGTCTGCGTGGTCGAAAAAGGCTCAGAGTTTGGTGCGCATATTTTATCTGGTGCCGTGATTGAGCCACGCGCTTTAAATGAATTGATACCCGACTGGAAAGAAAAAGGCGCGCCTTTAAACGTGCCTGCTACCGAAGACCGCGTCTATATGCTGGGCTCTGCCACTAAATCGACCAAACTTATGGACTCCATCGTCCCAGCCAGCATGCACAATGAGGGCAACTATATTGTATCTTTAGCCAACGTGGTACGCTGGCTTGCTGAACAGGCCGAAGAGCTAGAGGTCATGATGTTCCCAGGTTTCCCAGCATCTGATATCTTATACAATGATGATGGTTCAGTAAAAGGCGTTTTGACTGGTGATATGGGCGTTGCCGCTGATGGCGAGGCTAAGTCAAGTTTTGAGCCTGGCTACGAGCTACTTGCCAAGTACACTATTTTTGCCGAAGGGTGCCGTGGTCATCTTGGTAAACGATTGATTAGTCGTTTCGATCTCGATAAAGATTCTGATCCTCAGCACTATGGTATCGGTCTAAAAGAGCTGTGGGAAGTAACGCCAGAGAAGCATGAACAAGGGGTGGTCATGCACGGTTCAGGTTGGCCCTTGACAGATACAGGCTCTACTGGTGGCTGGTGGCTATACTTTGATGAGAGTAATCAAGTTAGCTTTGGTATGGTAATCGACTTGTCCTACTCCAACCCATATATGTCGCCATTTGATGAGATGCAACGTTTAAAGCTACATCCGCTTATTCGTAACATCCTAGAAGGAGGCAAGCGCCTCTCTTACGGCGCTCGTGCGTTAACCAAAGGCGGTCTTAACTCTTTACCGAAATTTACCTTCCCAGGCGGGGTACTTGTCGGTGATGATGCTGGGTTCTTAAATCCTGCAAAGATTAAAGGTACACATACTTCAATGAAGTCTGGCATGCTGGCTGCTGAAGCAATTTTTGAAGCGCTACAAGCCGATCGTCAGCATGATGACGTGATTGCCTATAGCACGATGTATAAAGAATCATGGCTCTATCAAGACAACTATGAAGCGCGTAACTTCGCTCCTGCGATGCATCGTATGGGCCAGTGGATGGGTGGTGCCTTTAACTTTATTGACCAAAACATTCTACGCGGCAAAATGCCATTGACGATTCATGACAATTTAAAAGACTACGATCAGCTAGAGCGTGCAGCCCATGCCTATCAGCCAGTCTATCCTAAGCCTGATGGTAAGATAGTATTTGATAAATTATCTTCGGTATTTATCTCTAATACTAACCATGCTGAAAACCAGCCGACGCATTTGAAATTAACCGATCCTACTGTCCCTGTTTCTATTAACCTGCCATTATATGCAGAGCCTGCGCGCCTATATTGCCCAGCTGGGGTTTATGAGGTTGTAAAAGATGCTGAAGGCGCTAAGTTTGTCATCAATGCGCAAAACTGTGTACACTGCAAAACCTGTGATATCAAAGACCCATCACAGAATATTACGTGGGTGACGCCTGAAGGTGGCGGCGGTCCTAACTATCCAAACATGTAAATCATGCTGTAGATAAACATGGCTCAAATAAAAACCGCTCTTGACTCCTATTTATAGGTAGCTAAGAGCGGTTTTTTTGTCTAACTATAGTCGATACTAAATAAAATAAATACGTTATTGGATAATATGAAACTGGTATAAATGTTTCTGGCCTGCGGTAGCTAGCCGACAGGGGCTGCAAAAATTCACCCCAGTCCCAGTGTATCTTTTTTATATTAAACTGACTATATAAAAGCTAATCATTCCACGCATCTCGATTCGCCTCGTTTTTGAGCTTCACAAACTCGTCTGGATTAAATTTGATTTGATCGCCCGTTTTGCCTTCTTTCACTTGACGCTCGTAGTCACGCAATATCCTTAGTGCTACTGGGGATAATATCAAAATAGCCACTAAGTTGGTCAAGGCCATGAGACCCATCGATAAATCAGCAAAGTTCCATATCGCAGGTAGGCTTGCGATCGCGCCAACAAACACCATACCAAGTACCATAAAACGAAATATCATAATCATGACTTTGGCATTTTTTTCGCCAGAGATAAACTCAAGATTGGACTCACCATAGCTATAGTTAGCGATAATTGAGGTAAATGAGAAAAAGAAAATAGCAATAGCGACGAATACAATACCTAAATCACCAACATATTGTGATAAAGCCAACTGTGTGAGCTGAATACCCTCTTGTTCGACACTGGGGTTGACCACGCCAGATAGAATAATAATCGATGCGGTTGCCGTACAAATCACCAGCGTATCCATAAATACGCCCAGCATTTGCATAAATCCTTGTACAGCTGGATGATCGGGATGGCTTTTGGCCGTTGCCGCCGCGTTAGGTGCTGAGCCCATACCCGCCTCATTGGAAAACAAACCCCGTTTGATACCATTGATCATCGCCTGAGCGATACCATAACCAATCACGCCGCCTGCTGCTTGTTCAAAGCCAAAGGCTGACTTCACGATCAATACAATCGCTGCTGGAAATTGACTAAAGTTGGTAGCAATAATGAATAAAGCTAACAAGATATATAAAATAGCCATCACTGGTACGATTTTACCAGCGATACGCGCAACTGAACGTAAACCGCCAAACACGACTGGCGCAACTAAGACCACTAGTATTAAACCTGTCATCCATGTCGGCACACCAAACGCTTCGTTGGTCGCTTGAGCAATAGTATTGGACTGCACGCCATTAAAGGCCAAACCGAAAGCCACCAATAAACATACTGAGAAAAATACCGCAAGCCAGCGCTTGCCCAGCCCTTTTTCAATATAATAAGCGGGTCCACCGCGGTACACATTGTCATTATGTGGCACTTTATATGCTTGCGCCAAGGTTGATTCGATAAAGCTTGTCGACATCCCTACGAGTGCTGTCATCCACATCCAAAATACAGCCCCTGGCCCGCCAAGATAGATAGCAATTGCCACCCCTGCCAGATTACCAGTTCCTACACGTGCCGCTAAAGAAGTCATTAATGCTTCAAATGAGCTAATACCACCATCTTTACGACCTTGATTAGAGACCCGCAACAACTTCCACATATGACCAAAGTGCCGAAACTGAATAAAGCGCGTAGCGATAGTGAAATAAATACCTGCCCCTATTAGCACAAACATTAGTAGGCCATACCAGGGGTTACTAGCGATTAACCAGTCATTGTTACCCCAAATAATACTGACGCCATAATTTACAATACTATTGAACCCACCTATTATTCCTTCATCCATCTCTTTGCCTTAGTTTTTTATGTTAATGATATGCTGGTACGCATCTTGCGTTTTTATTCTACATTTATCAATGTTATATTCACTATTTTTAAAGGAAAATCGTAGCCATGAATCCTACTTTATAATCTGTTTTTGTTAAGTTTTAAAAAGCCAATTAATCGTCAATGATTAAAGGTCGCTTTCCATATTTGTAAAGGCATATTTTAACTTACTATGAAGGTTTTAGTCTCTCAACGCTTCTTTGTATTTCATCAGTAGAGCTGAAAACGTCTTCAATTTCTTAGATAGAGACCCACTACTATAAATACAGTCCTCTTAAAACGGTTTATATAAAATCTTTTTATATCTATAATAATGTCATTTTTAAAGTAAATGATGTCTGTGGGTAAAAATATCTGAATCTCGACGTTATTTAGACATTAGTAGCTTGTAACAGTAGATGCTCAATCATTTATGTACGCGATTTTTCTTAGGTTTAATTCAAATATTCATGGGATAAATATCTCGTTACAATAAGTAAGTTAAATTTATTTATTGTTAATTGAATAATTTTTGTATATATTCCTAACAAGATAATTTGTATCGTTTTAGTGGGTACGAGCACAAAAGTAATTGAAACATTGAATTGTATTGTCAGGAAGACAAAAGATGAGATGACAGTGGATTGTTAGCATAGCCAACCTTCCTTTAGCGCGAAACAAATCACAGACCATGAAAATCTGTTAATGATGCGTCTCTCTTTTAGACTATGTCGATTGACACTTCACTCTAATCTTCCTTTTTTAGCATCACCCCACTCACTTAAATAAGTTAAATATTGAAAATCCCTATTTGAAATAGCAGTCCCTAGTTGGACAAAAAAACAAGGAGTTGGTTATGAATGATTCACAAGTGCAAAGAATTATGAATAATCCAAAGTTTCAAGAGATGGTTAGTAAAAAGCGCAGATTGAGCTGGACGTTGACGATAATTATGTTGGTCGTATACGTTGGCTTTATGCTCTTAGTTGGTTACAACAAACCATTTTTAGCAAGTTCATTTAGTGGTGGCGTTACCACTTGGGGAATTCCCTTAGGTCTAGGTATCATCGTGCTGTCATTTGTACTGTGTGGCGTATACTCTTATATTGCCAATCATAAGCTTGATCCACTCAATGAAGAAACCCTTAAAGAGATTGAGACCATTGCCTTTGAAGAAGGAACGCGTTGAGATGAGAAAGTTGTCACCTAAAGCGATATCAATCGCACTTGCAAGCTGGTGTTGTTCTACTATGGCCTTTGCTGCTCCTGACTTAGGCATCGCAGAGCAGCAGGCAACCAATTGGCCTGCGATTATCATGTTCATGATTTTTGTCGGTTTTACCTTAGCAATTACTAAATGGGCATCTGGACAAACGCAGTCAACCGCAGATTTTTACACAGCAGGCGGTGGTATCAGTGGCTTTCAAAACGGTTTAGCGATTGCAGGTGACTATATGTCCGCTGCATCCTTTCTCGGTATATCCGCTTTAGTATTTAGTTCGGGCTTTGATGGCTTGCTATACTCACTCGGCTTTATGGTCGGCTGGCCTATCGTACTATTCCTTATTGCAGAGCGCTTACGAAATCTGGGCAAATTCAACTTGTCAGATGTAGTGTCATTTCGTTTAGAAGAAAAGCCTGTGCGCACCTTAGCAGCTTTTAGCTCTTTAGTCGTCGTGGCTTTTTATCTGATTGCACAGATGGTCGGTGCAGGTCAGTTAATCAAACTGCTATTCGGCTTGAATTATAATATTGCCGTAGTTGTAGTGGGCTTATTGATGACCGCCTATGTTCTATTCGGTGGTATGTTGGCAACGACTTGGGTACAAATTATTAAAGCGGTGATGTTACTAAGTGGTGCAACCTTTATGGCGTTTATGGTCATGAAATCCGTCGATTTTAGCTTCAGCAATATGTTCGATCAGGCGATCGTTGCCTATGGTCAAGCGCATAGCACCAGCGTCACTGATGCCGTTAAGATTATGGGACCGGGCAAACTCACTGAAAATCCAATTGATGCGCTATCCCTTGGTCTTGCGCTCATGTTTGGTACAGCAGGATTGCCTCATATCTTAATGCGCTTTTTCACCGTAAAAGATGCTAAAGAAGCGCGTAAATCTGTTGTGGTTGCCACAGGGTTTATCGGTTATTTTTATCTACTGACCTTTATCATTGGTTTTGGTGCTATTCTTTTCATTGCTAATAACCCGCAGTTTCTTGATGTGGCAAAATCTGCGCTTACTGGTCAATTGGAGTTGACTGGTGGTAATAATATGGCCGCTATTCACTTAAGTGAAGCGTTAGGTGGCGATTTGTTCATGGGCTTTATCTCAGCTGTTGCCTTTGCAACTATCCTTGCGGTAGTAGCTGGGTTGACGCTTTCAGGCGTATCGGCAATTTCGCATGACTTATATGCCAACGTCTTTAAAAAAGGTCAGACTACTCCTGAATCTGAGATGAGAGTGTCCAGAATAGCCACATTAGGTTTAGCAGTCTTTGCGATGATCTTAGGTATTTTATTTGAAAAACAAAACGTTGCTTTTATGGTTGGGTTAGCATTTTCGGTCGCTGCTTGTGCCAATTTCCCTGTTTTAGTATTGTCTATGTTTTGGAAAGGTTTAACTACGCGCGGTGCGGTGATTGGCGGTATTGTCGGTCTAGTAGGCGCTGTTGGTTTGATTATTCTATCCAAAGCCGTTTGGGTCGATACACTAGGCATCTCTGAGACCGCACCGAATCCATTTAATGGCCCAGCGTTATTTGCTATGCCTCTGTACTTCCTATGCTGCTGGTTCTTCTCAGTCACTGATAAATCAGCCCGTGCAGAAAAAGAGCGTAAAGCATTTGATGCTCAGTTCGTGCGCTCACAAACAGGTATTGGTATCTCTGGTGCCTCTGACCATTAATTGGTTAAGATTATCCAATACGCTATGATGTTATTCATTACTCACAAGCAATAGCTTGTGAGTAATTTTTATCTTGTTATTCTTTATAACATGATCTATCTATTGGTAGTTAAAATAAAAATTTATTGTGCTATTTTATAACTTTAACAAATTAATAGAAGGTATTATTTCTATTAAATATATATTTAGTTACAAGAAGTAGTTTAAATTTATTTATTGTTAATATTACAAATATTGTATATATTCTTAATAAGATCATTTTTATCTTTCAATATCCATTAAGAAATGATTAAAAATATCTGTGACTCTTGTCAGGAAGATGAGAATATGAAAAAGACAGCGGACTGTCATACCTTATCAACTTTCCTGCGTCAATATTGTCATCGTTATATAGAAATTTAATAAACTACAATCAGTTAATGTTGTTCAGCAATGAGCTCTTAGTCGATTAACAACAGTACTTTGTATGGCACATTTTGGTAATACTAAGGTATGTATCATCCGTTTATGTATCGATTCAACTGCTAAAAAATTTGTTCATGTGTTTGATATCTTTGAGTCACTTATACTGGTTAGTCATTATGCTTTAGCACTCAATTAATAATTTTGTATTTATGTCAGGCAAAAGGAGTTGTCCTATGGAAAACCACAACGATCCATCCGGTTATTGGCGTGCCAATGTCCGTCTCATTACAGGTAGCCTAATTATTTGGGCATTATGTTCTTACGGATTTGGTATATTGCTGCGTCCATTACTCACAGGTATTAAAATTGGTGGTACCGACTTAGGTTTTTGGTTCGCACAACAAGGATCTATTGGGGTATTTATCGTCTTAATTTTCTTCTACGCTTGGCGTATGAACAAGTTAGATAAACAATATGGTGTAGACGAGGAATAGCCTAATGAGTCAATTTACGATTAATATTAATTTTGTAGGTCTATCTTTCGCTTTATACTTCGGTATTGCGATTTGGGCTCATGCTGGTTCAACCAGTGAGTTTTACGTTGCTGGTGGTGGTGTCCACCCTGTCGTAAACGGTATGGCAACCGCTGCTGACTGGATGAGTGCCGCGTCCTTTATCTCAATGGCAGGTATTATTGCTGCTGGCGGTTATGGTGCCTCAACCTATTTGATGGGTTGGACAGGTGGTTATGTACTATTAGCTATGTTGTTAGCGCCTTATTTACGTAAATTTGGCAAGTTCACTGTCCCTGATTTTATTGGGGATCGTTTTTACTCCAAGACTGCAGCTATGATTGCCGTAGTTTGTTTGATTATTGCTTCAACTACTTACGTTATCGGTCAGATGACGGGAGCTGGTGTCGCCTTCTCACGCTTTCTAGAAGTTGAAAGTACGACAGGTCTTATTATTGCCGCTGTTGTCGTATTCTTTTATGCTGTACTTGGTGGTATGAAAGGAATCACTTACACGCAGGTTGCGCAGTATGTGGTTCTAATGATTGCTTATACCATTCCAGCAGTCTTCATCTCATTGGAGCTAACGGGTAACCCAATTCCGGGTTTAGGATTGTTCTCTAATCACGTTGAGTCAGG
>JARIAA010000194.1 GCA_029264635.1 Psychrobacter sp.
TTATGAGTACGGATTTCGTACTGATCACGCGCGTCTTTGTTGACGTGTGGTGAGGTTAAAACGTCGAAGCGCTCAATGCGAGTCGGCAACGGTACAGGACCACAAACTTGCGCACCAGTGCGCTTTGCAGTATCGACAATCTCTTGCGCAGATTGATCAATCAGACGATGATCAAAAGACTTAAGACGGATACGGATTCTCTGGTTAGCCATGCCAGCAAGCTCCTAATATGTGCTTTTGTCATTCTTGCTTTGCAAGGATATGAGCAAAAGCCGTTTGGTTAAATATTCACTTTAAGCGGACTTCTGTTCTTAACCAGAATGAGTTCTTTATTGGAACTTATAGCGTACTAAAAGCAAAATAGTTTAAAGCCCCGCCGACCCTTCCATTATAGGATGTCAGCAAAGGCATAATGAAATAGTGCTAGAAACGATGCTCTAGCTGTCATAGCGCCCGCTTTTTTGATGGGCGGCGCATATATAATTCAGTGGGGTATATTATACAGAGTATTTATCTGATTGCAAGGGCGATATCTCAAACTATTGCCAATAGCTTTAACTTAACTCATAGATATCTTTTAGAGGTAACTTTGCACTCTATGCTTTGCCTATTTATAAAAATTAAAAGCTTTATTCATTAAAAACTTTAATTAAAAGCTCTATCAAAAAATTATAAGACTTGTTCCTTCGATAGGTATTCTGTGACCACATTTGTCATGTTTTAATCTAATACAATATCATATTGCTCTTGGGTATAGAGATTTTCTACCTCGAAAGTAATGACGCGGCCCAGTAAATACTCAAGATCTGCAACGGTATCTGCCTCTGAGGTTAATAACAAATCTATAACCGCAGCATGAGCCACGACTGTAAACTTCTTTGGTGAGTTATAAGTACGGGCGCAGCGCATCATCTCACGAAATATCTCAAAACAAACGGTTTCAGCCGTTTTGACGAAGCCGCGGCCCTGACACGTTGAGCACGGTTCGCATAGCTGCTGTCCAAGCGACTCACGTGTGCGTTTCCGCGTCATCTCAACCAAGCCAAGCTCACTGACTTGAGTAATATTAGTTTTGGCATAATCTTGAGTCAGCTGCTCTTGCAGGCTTGTTAAGACATCATCTTTGTGTTCTTGCTCCAGCATGTCGATGAAATCTAGTATGATAATGCCGCCCAGATTGCGTAGACGTAGTTGCCGTGCGATAGCATGAGTCGCTTCTAAATTGGTTTTATATACTGTATCTTCTAAGGATCTACCACCAACAAACGAGCCGGTATTGACATCAATAGTAGTCATGGCTTCGGTTTGATCGATAATCAGATAGCCACCAGACTTAAGATCTACTCGTCGTTTAAGGGCATCACGTAAATCATCCTCAACTCGGTGCACATCAAACAAAGACTGCTCGGCGGTATAATGGACGATACGATCATAAATAAAGGGCACAAACTCTTTAGCAAAGCGCCGCACTTGGTCGTATACTTTTTCATTATCGACAATGACTTTTTCAGTATTAGCATGTACTAAGTCGCGTATGGAGCGTACTGGTAGCGACAACTCTTGGTAAATGAGCTCGGAGCTTTGATGATGGTTCATCTCTTGGCGACGGGCGCAGATGGTGCGCCACAATTGCAGCAAATAGTAAATATCTTCTTCAAGTTTCTCGACTGGTACACGTTCAGCCGCCGTACGCGCAATCAGCCCACCTTGTAGGTTTACCGTTTGCATAAGACTGGTCAGCTCAGTTTTTAGGCGCGTACGCTCCTCCTCGCCATCAATACGCTGAGAGATGCCAACATGATCGCTTGAGGGTAGATACACAAGATAACGCGACGGCAACGAGATGTTTGTAGTAAGGCGCGCGCCCTTGCTGCCTAATTGGTCTTTGGTCACTTGTACCAAGATGCGCTGGCTCTCATGCAAGCGGTGCTGGATAAGGGTTTTATTAATAGTAGGGATAATATCTGTTGTTTGGGCGCTCACAACGGGTGGCGTCATTGCCAAGCTATCGGGAGGCGTTACTACCGTATCTGTAGAAGTCAATACATCAGCAGTAGACTGGCTTTTATTCTTTGGGCTAGGTCTTGGTTCGCGCTGCATATCATTGACATGCAAAAAAGCCGTTCGTGATTGACCGATATCGACGAAGGCAGCTTGCATGCCCGGTAATACGCGAACCACCGTTCCCAGATAAATATTGCCTACTAACCCAAGCTTATGATGACGCTCTATATAAATCTCACCGAGCACGCCATTATCCAAGACGGCCACACGGCACTCCATTGGACTAACATTGATCAGCAGCTCTTCAGACATAGTGTTTTCTCTTCTTACTCATAGTTCTTATTAGTAGCAAATCACTTGTTGATAAATAATCGCTTGTTGAATTCACAGTCTAACAAAGGTTTTACTACCCTGCTCACTATCCTACCATGTTATTATGTGACTAACCATTTTTCCACTTATCTTATTAATAATATTTGATCTTACATTTTACTAATTTTAGGGTCGCCCATTGCTTCATTGAGTAAAGCAACCGTTTGAGCTAATGGTAATCCTACTACATTTGTATAACTGCCATGAATGCACGTCACACAAGCAGCCGCTAATCCTTGAATAGCATAACCACCTGCTTTATCGGCAGGTTCACCGCTATCCCAATAATCACACATCATCGCTTGCGTCAAAGCAATAAAAGTCACATCAGTTTGCTCAATTATTTGTCGTTGCCATATAGCGTGAAAGAACCGCCCTTCTTTTATTGGCGTCTCAACTGACTTTGCTGCTAACGGCTCATCGCTGAATGAGACTACCGTTGCCTGTACTGCCGTCCATACTTGATGAGTGTTATCGGACATCTGCTGCCACATGCTATAAGCGTGTGCACGGTTTTTTGGCTTAACCAACACCGTTTTACCATTTGCTAATACCCCGATGGTATCAGCTGTTAGCATGATAAAAGGGGTAGATAACTTAGATTGCTTGGATTTATAGTCTGCGTTTAACTGTGTGATAACTGCCTTAGCTTTATTAGCAATCATACGCTGGACATAGGCTTTTGGAGGCTCATCAGCAAGAGGTGTCTCGTCAATATCAACGCTCATGACGCTAAAATTAATCTGCGCGCTATCTAGTAACTCACGTCGGCGCGGCGAGCCAGAAGCCAATAGAATGTCCATTGCTACTCTCTTATTGTGAAGTATGTAGAATTTGAAATGGCGAGCATAGTAGGCTCATCTGAAAACGAATACAGTGCGACTATGATGGATTACTCGTCGCTTTTGTGATAGCAACAAGGAAAATTTACACCAGCCACATGTATCTATGAACGTATCAATTTTATTTCAAACTCACTATAGCGCGGTTTAATCTGCGCGTAAATCTAATAACCATTTTGATGAAAAACCTAACCGTCAGCTTGATTGCGCTTGCTATAAAGAGGCACGAACTTTAGCGTGCAAATCCGCGTAGCACCAATAATATGAGTGGCCAACTAATGATACTCATCAACAAAGATAAGCCAGATTGCGCCACAAATAAGCTTTGATTGATTAACTGTAGCATCCATAAGCTGAGCTGGAAAACGATTAGCCCTATGCTGGCTAAAAACCAGGCATTAAGTGTAGTAAGATGTTTAATTTGAATACTGCAGATTCTAAGCGCCAATACCATCGCTACAGCGGCGAAGGCTTGCTGTCCTAGATGAGTATCCATAAGTAAGTCAGCGGCAATACCAACCATAAATGCCGTAAAAAGGCCAACATAACGCGGTTGAAACAGCAACCAGAATACAAGTACCATAATCATAAACATGGGACGTAAGGTTGCCATAGTCGGACTTAATGGGTAAACATTGGGCGATGAGGCAACCACAAGGCTTAATACAATTGCAATCAATATTTTGCTGGGTGGATGCTCAGAGTTTAAAAGCGCCATGAAAGCTTGCCTTAACGATTATTTAGCGATTGGCAATATTGGTGATTCAGCCTCAGTAGGTATTATCTTATCCTGCAAAATTAACACGTAAGCATTATCAACAAAATTGGCAGCGGGCGACACATCAATACTTCTAAAATTGTCTGCCTGAGTATCTTTAATACGAGTAATACGCCCTACTCGGTAGCCTGCTGGAATACGACCGCCCAGACCTGAAGATACCAGCTCATCGCCAATACGGACATCTGAGGTTTTAAAGACATAATTTAGACGAAGTGAGGTGGGAATACCTGCTCCTGTGACAATAGCACGTTGGCCTGTACGTTTAATGGTCACTGCAACCGACTGCTGCTCATCGGTAATCAATAGCAGGCGACTGGTATTGGGATAGACATTGATAATTTGTCCCAAAACACCGTTTTCATCAATGACTGTCTGCCCGACTTGAACGCCATCGCCCGCGCCTTTATTAAGTACGACGATTTGCTTGAGTAAATTGGTATCGGTACCGATAACTTGTGCCAGATTCAAATCAAATAGGTCAGGCTTGGTAGTCGACAAGATACCTTGCAAGCGAGCGTTTTGTGCCAAGATATAATCTTGTTGTTGTAGCTTCGCTTGCGCATGGAGTAATTGCGACTTTAATTGGACATTTTCGCGGCGCAGCGCCTCTTTTGATTGCACGCTACCACTGATCCAATGCTCAGCATAACTTGGCAATAAAGAAAACTCATAGATAGGCTGCATGGCGACATGACTGATATTGCGTACAGGTTTGAACCATTCTGGATTTTTGCTATCGAACCACATGAGCACTAGCGCCACTATGAGTACCATAGCAGTTCTACGCAGAGCGAGTGGTTGACGGGCAAAAATACTTGGCATCATAGGACATCTAATTTGATCGGTATCTAGCGTAAGTTTAACGCTATGAAACATCGGTGGTCATAGCATAGGCTGGTTATTGATGCAGCTAATGCAACAAAGGCAGTCTATTGACCGCCTCTATTTACATGCGCGCTTACGTTCAGTTTTTATTATCTACAAAATATTAAGAAAGGCTTTACACTAACAAAAGCTTATACAAAAATCATGTTCAAGCTTTTATTATTGATAAAGTCAAGTGCGATACCACCGCCGCGACTGACACAGGTCAATGGGTCTTCGGCGACTGTAACTGGCAGACCCGTCTCTTTTGAGATAAGTTTATCCAAATCGCGTAATAATGCCCCGCCGCCCGTCAAAACAATACCGCGTTCTGCAATGTCTGATGACAGCTCAGGTGGGGTTTGCTCTAGCGCCGCTTTTACTGCACTGACGATACCACTTAAGGGATCACTTAGTGCCTTTTGAATTTCTTCTGAATTGACAATGAACGTCTTAGGCACGCCTTCTGCCATGCTGCGACCGCGAACCTCCACTTCCAATTGGCTGTCCTCATTAAGTGCTGAGCCGACTTCTTGCTTAATACGCTCAGCGGTCGTCTCCCCAATCACGCAGCCATGAGTACGGCGTACATGGGTGATAATGGCATCATCAAACATATCGCCACCGATACGAATCGACTCGGCATAGACACAGCCTGACAGCGCAATAACAGCAATCTCCGTGGTACCGCCACCGATATCGACGACCATTGAGCCACTCGCTTCATGAACTGGCATACCTG
This sequence comes from Psychrobacter sp., assembly GCA_029264635.1. Classification (GTDB taxonomy): domain Bacteria; phylum Pseudomonadota; class Gammaproteobacteria; order Pseudomonadales; family Moraxellaceae; genus Psychrobacter. Next base: position 5,606 of record JARIAA010000194.1, read on the forward strand.
CCCCAATAGCGGCTGCCATTGGTTCTTCTAATAACAAGACCTTGTTAGCGCCTGCTGATGATACCGCTTCGCGAATGGCTTTTCGCTCAACTAAAGTTGACTTACAAGGCACACAAACCACCACATTAGGCTGCGCCATAAAACGTTTGGCTTTTACCTTTGTAATAAAGTGTTTTAGCATCTTTTGCGTCACTTCAAAATCGGCGATCACACCATCTTTTAATGGTCGAATAGCGGTAATGTTGGCAGGGGTTCGACCTAGCATTTGCTTGGCATCAATACCAACGGCAGCGACAGTAGGGTTTTGAGTGCGATTACTACGCAAAGCGACCACAGTCGGCTCATCGAGCACCACCCCTTTATTAGGAATAAAGATGAGGGTGTTCGCAGTACCAAGGTCAATTGCGATATTATTTGATAAAAATCCAAACGGGTTCATTAATATATCCAGCGGCTTATCAGTGAGGCAAATGAGATGAATGAGACGATGATCGTCAGTATTGAGTAGATTGTAGTCAGGTACTCACATTAGCAAAAGCTTATGTATGCGACAAGTCGAATCTGAGCGATAATGACTAAAAACCAAAATCGGACTAAATTATACCGATTTAGTTTGAAAAAAACATCGTTATTTACTATCCAATGCAAGTATTATTTTGTTAAACAATAAAATCTATAATTATAGCTAAATGAACTATAGACTCTTTAACTCAACTTTATAACGATAGATTACTTTTATAAAATATTTGTAAATAGCAGTCAGCGGATACTTTAACGTATTTAGCTGCCTAAATGTTAAGCAATGGATAATATATCCAAAATTCTACTAGTATGTCTTTGGCTATTGACGTTTGGTAGTAATGTAGCATCGCGCTCTGTAAACTTAGAGCAGATGCTTTATAATAGATCGACGCTCTATAAAATACGATTCCAGTCGCAGCTGATTAATTACCTACTCTAACAAAAACTATCCTTAACTGGAGACATTATGTCACAACAATCCTCAACGTCTGACAGCAACGTGAGCCGTGAAGAAATCCTAGAAGTTGCCAATCTTGCACGCTTAGGTATTGATGAAGATACCGCTAGTAGCTATGCCGACGATATTAGTAAGGTGTTAAAACTGATGCAAACACTTGGCAATGTAGACACCACCGATATCAAACCCTTATCAAACATTCATGAGGTTTGCCAAGATTTGCGTGCAGACGTGGCTAAGCACGACATCAACCGCGAGCGTAATCAATCCGTTGCTCCTGCTGTCGAAGCGGGTCTATATCTGGTCCCACAAGTCATTGAATAATTTGTTTTATTTGTTTTTGTCCTTATTTTATCCCTTTTACTATTATTAGCACTTTGATGGACGACGTCTTATGTCTGAACTTCACCTTTTAAGTACTCAGCAATTAATTACTGGACTGCAAGACAAGCAATTTAGTAGCCTTGAGCTGACTGACCATTATATTAAGCGTATTGATGCGCTTGACAGCAAGATTAACAGCTTTATCACCCATACCTCTGAAACGGCGCGCGCGCAAGCTCAAGCGGCAGATGAGAGGCGAGCCCAAGGCGACAAGCGTGCACTGCTTGGTGTACCGATGGCACATAAAGATATTTTTTGTACCCAAGGCGTATTGACAACCTGTGGTTCAAAAATGCTGCATAACTTTATCTCACCTTATGATGCGACTATCGTTTCAAACATTGATAAAGCGGGCATGATTAGCCTTGGTAAGCTCAATATGGATGAGTTTGCGATGGGTTCAGATAATGAGAGCTCGCATTATGGCGCGGTACACAATCCTTGGAATCTTGCGCATGTCCCAGGTGGTTCATCAGGTGGTAGCGCCGCTGCCGTCGCCGCAGGTTTTATCCCAGTCGCCACTGCTAGTGATACAGGTGGCTCTATTCGTCAGCCCGCATCATTTTGTGGCCTGACAGGCATCAAGCCGACTTATGGTCGCATCTCGCGTTTTGGTATGATTGCCTATGCTTCAAGTCTTGATCAAGCTGGTAGCATGGGTCGTAGTGCGATGGACTGCGCCTATTTACTCCAGCCAATGATTGGTTACGACCCACGCGATGCCACCTCGATTAAACACGACATGCCAGATTATGTCCAAGACTTGAATAATGCCGTCACTGCTGCTGGTGACCATGCAAAGCCATTAGAAGGCCTGCGTATTGGTGTGGCAAAAGAATACTTCACGAAAGGGCTAGATAAAGAGGTTGAACAAGCTGTACGTGCGGCGCTAAAACAATATGAAGCGCTTGGTGCGACGATTGTAGAGGTCAACATCACTGACCCTGAGATTACCCTTGCGACTTATTATATGCTTGCACCAGCTGAAGCGTCATCAAACCTATCACGTTTTGATGGCGTGCGCTTTGGTTATCGCTGTGAAAACCCAACCGACCTGCTTGACTTATACACGCGCTCACGCTCGGAAGGCTTTGGCCCTGAAGTACAACGCCGTATTTTGACTGGGACTTATGCGTTATCTGCAGGTTATTTTGATGCTTATTACACCAAGGCACAAAAAGTGCGACGTCTCATCGTGCAAGATTTCGAAGACGCCTTTGCTAATTGTGACGTTATTGCCAGTCCTACCGCGCCAACTGCTGCCTATAAACTTGGTGAAGACTTGGATCCGGCGACCATGTATTTGGGTGATGTTTATACCATTGGGGTCAACTTAGCTGGTTTGCCTGCTCTTAGTCAGCCAGTTGGTTTAACCTCAGAGGGCTTGCCAATTGGTTTGCAATTGATTGGTCAATATTGGTGTGAGAGCAAACTGCTAGCCACCGCGCACCTATTCCAGCAGCATACCGATCATCATCTGCAGCATTCAGCTATCGCTAAGGAAAGCGTATAGCATGTGATTAAATACACTACCGTATTAAACGATACGGTTTCACAGAGCAAAAATTAACTTTATTAAGGATATAAGATGAATGCTATCGATATGTTGAAAAAGGATTACCACTTGGATGATAATCAATCTAACACTTTACAGACAGAATTTAAAGATTTAGAAGCATCTTATGATGACAATTTTGAAGATAGTCCAAGCTTCTTCAAAGATTTCTATGAGAAGTTTGAAGAGACTATTGCTCCTTATGGCTTTGAAAAAGGTGATACCAAGCGCGCTGAAGCTTTGGTAAATAGTCTATTTTTACAAGGTGATTTTAAAATATTGCTGAGTTACGTCATCCCAGCCTTTTATCAAAGTGGTGGAGATAGCAATATTTTTTCAGAGACTTATAGCGAGATGATGAATAGTTACTAAAGCCTGTTTATTAAGCAGACATAGTACGTTGTATGTGCTCTGTTAAAGCATTACTGTGATTGCGTCTAGAGTAGACCTTACGCAAGCTTATTTATGATAATAAACTTTGTTATTGTCACCATATAGCGATAATTACCCTTTTTAGCATAACTATGTTTTATTTTAATTTTGATAGGATTTTATGATGGAAATGACAGAGTTTGCAGTTCGTGAAGAATTGCTTGTCGACGGCTATGAAGTCGTCATTGGTATTGAGATTCACTGTCAGCTGAATACGGATAGTAAAATATTCTCAAGTGCACCGACTGACTTCGGTCATGAGCCAAATACCCAAGCGAGTATCGTTGACTTAGGGCTACCTGGTGTTTTACCTATACTTAATACTGGCGTCGTTGATCGTGCCTTAAAGTTTGGTATTGGCGTCAATGCTGAGCTGGGTTTATTTAATACGTTTGATCGTAAAAACTACTTCTACCCTGACTTGCCAAAAGGCTATCAGATTACCCAAATGGCCAATCCTATCGTTGGCAAGGGTTATATCGATGTCGTGATCAATGAAGGTGAGAAAAACGAATATCCTAAACGCATGGGCATCACGCGCGCGCATTTAGAAGAAGACGCGGGCAAGTCGGTGCACGATACTGTCGATGGCATGACAGGCGTCGATCTTAACCGTGCTGGCACGCCACTGATTGAGATTGTCTCCGAGCCTGATATGCGCTCTGCTGATGAAGCACTTGCTTATATCAAAGCCGTTCACCAGCTGGTCACATGGCTTGGTATCTCAGATGCCATCATGGCTGAAGGGTCGTTCCGCTGCGACTGTAACGTCTCTGTGCGTAAGCCTGGAAGCAAGCTTGGCACACGTACTGAGCTGAAAAACCTTAACTCGTTCCGCTTTATCGAGCGCGCTATTAACCGTGAAATTGAGCGTCAAATCGATATTATCGAGGACGGTGGTAAAGTCATCCAAGCCACGATGCTTTATGATCCAGAGCGTGATGAAACTCGCACCATGCGTACCAAAGAAGACGCCAACGATTATCGTTACTTCCCTGATCCTGACTTGCTGCCCGTGCGTATTGAGCAGCATACTATCGATAGCATTCGCGCGGCGATGCCTGAGTTACCTGTTGCCCGCCGTGCACGCTTTGAAGAGGCGCTTGGATTATCAGAATACGACGCGCGCATTCTAACTGGCAGCCGTCCGCTCGCCGATTATTTCGAAGATGTCGTCGCTGAGGTTGGGCAAGTGGATGCAAAAATGGCGGCTAACTGGGTGATGGGCGATCTGCTAGGCGCGCTCAATAAAGATGATAAAGATATCGCCGACTCCCCTATCAGCGCCAAGCAATTGGCTGGCATGCTGGCACGGATTAAAGACGATACTCTATCGGGCAAATTAGCCAAAAAAGTCTTTAGTGCGCTTTATGAGCGCGAAGGTGGCGATGCTGATGACGCTGCCGATAAAATCATCGACGAAAAAGGGCTTAAGCAAGAAACGGATACGGGCGCTATCAAAGCTATCGTTGAAGACGTCATTGCGAAAAACCAAGCCATGGTGGATGAGTATCGCGGTGGTAAAGAAAAAGCCTTTAACGGTCTGGTCGGTCAAGTGATGAAAGCCAGCCGCGGTAGTGCTAACCCGCAGCAAGTGAACCAAATCCTAAAAGAGCTATTAGGCTAAAGTTAACCTTTTATAAATGTTGCTGATTTTTCGATGTAAAACTGCCTTATAAATTTTGAGCAAAATAAATAGCTCTTGCAATATGTAGGATTTTGCGTAAAATAGTCAGTCATTCGGGGCGTAGCGCAGTCTGGTAGCGCACTACACTGGGGGTGTAGTGGTCGCAGGTTCAAATCCTGCCGTTCCGACCAAATATAGTAGTTAAATAGAAAAGCCAATCATTGTTTTCAATGGTTGGCTTTTTTTATGCTTTTAGGTCTATGATGTTCTATATAGGATGTTGTTAGTATTGAGCAATACTAACATGATAACCGATTTGTTGATTATGGCA
>JARIAA010000131.1 GCA_029264635.1 Psychrobacter sp.
TGTAGCCTCTGTCTGCGTAGGCACAGCAAGCAAGAAAATTTTTATCCGCCTTGCCTCCAGATAAAATACATGACACTTTTATTTTGTACGGACTATAGCCGGCCTATGCCATTGTCGTTAGCCAGTACTGTTGAGCAGTTGGCAAAAATTCAATAATGACAGGGTTGCTTGTGTAGCGCTCGTTAAAAACCTAGCCTCTGATGAAAATATCTACGCTTTATCTATCAGCTGTTTCGTAGATACCTTTACACCAAAATATTTTGAGTAGCATATAACGCCTTTAATCGTATATTCTACTAATAAATTGAGTAAAATTTATAAACTTGAGTCCAGTTGGTAAAGCGTGTGGGATCAGTAGGTATGGATTGATATTAAGCCTTAATTGAATTTCTAGAGACCTGAGGCTCAATGCTACAAGAAAAAACCGATCTACTCATAGATCGGTTTTTTGGTTTAAAAAAACATCTATTTACCAGTAGCGTTCTGAAAGCCGCCATAGTACTTCACTGGTGACCAGCTTGGCATGATCGCAGGCAGTTTTGGATCATACTTTTTGTATTCCTTTGCGCCATAGACAGGCTTGCCATCGACGATAGTCAATACTGACTCGATGCCTTTAATTTTCTCTTCAGGAACCGTAAAATAATCATCAGATAGCAGCACAAAGTCAGCATACATACCCGGCTCAAGCGTACCTTTTAGCTTTTCTTCACCAGAGAACCAAGAGCTGCCTTTGGTATAAACTTGCAAAGCATCCGCTCTTGATAGCAAGTTATCTTTGCCATACAAAGGAGTACCGCCTACGGTTTTGCCTGTGCTGAGCCAATATAAAGCGATCCAAGGATTATATGAAGCAACACGTGTACCGTCGGTACCTGCCCCTAGTGGAATGCCCATATCGAAGATTTTTTTGAACGGTGGCGCGGTACTAGCTTCCTTTTTGCCATATCTATCTACGAAATACTCACCCGCATAAGCCATACGATCTTGTACCGAGACGCCGCCATTGAGACGTTTGATCTCTCTGAGCGTCGCATCGTCAAGCGTTTCGCCATGATCTATCGCCCAGCGCATCTCGTTACGGATTTTGCCATTGTTTTCGCGATCGATCTCATCGACTAAGTCGACAATGAGCTGAGCATTTTCGCCATAAGTAGAATGCTGTCTAAATGACCAGCCTTTATCGACATGCATTTGAATCACCTTTTTGGTGTCTTCACGCCAGCCCTTATTATTCTTAATCAAAGGCTTAGGCGCTAAGAAGTTTTCAAAATCGCCTGCTGCCCACGTCATGTACTCACCGCCACCTTGCAGCTCATAACCGTGATCTAAGTGCGGATCTTCATTGACGTAAGCTTGGTTATTCGCCATCCAAGTCTCAAAAGCTTTGATCTCCTCCCCCGCCTTTTGTGGGAATAAGTAATAAGAGATACGCATAGACAGATCGCTATCTTGTGCCAAGGTCTTTGAGTCTTCATAATCTTCTGGGAAAGTATGACCACCACCGCCTGCGTCAATAGCGCTCGTCAAGCCAAAACGGTTGAGCTCATGATAGAAATGCTTGGTGGAGTTGATTATCTCTTTTTCAGACAGTGCGGGCAATTTACCAATGACTTGATACAAAATCATGGCATTAGGTTCCGCCAAAAGCACGCCCGTTAGCTTGCCGTTTTTATCTTTTTCATAGCTGCTATCCTCATTAGGCGGCTGCGTATTTTCATCGATACCAAAAGCATCGAGACCTGCCTGATTTAACCAACCTCGGCTATACAGATAGAGCACAAAAGCTGGGGTATCACCCGTCGCTTCGTTGATCTCCTCAACAGTCGGCATACGCTTTTCTTCAAACTGATACGGTGACCATCCGCCAATTACGCGTACCCACTCGCCCTCAGGGGTTCTATCTGCTTGCTCTTTGAGCATACGCAGCGCTTCTTTAAGCGACTTTACCCCATCCCAGCGTAGCTCTGAGTTGTAAAAACGCCCGCCACGGGTGATATGCAAATGCGAGTCGTTTAGGCCAGGAATGATCGTGCGACCATTCGCACTAATTACTTGCGTGCTGCTATCACGTAGACGCAAGATATCTTCGTCAGTACCTGTACGAAGTACTTTGCCATCTTTGATAGCGATGGCCTCTGCCATACTTCTATTCTCATCCATCACAGCAACTTTAGCGTTGGTGACGATCATATCCGCCACCAGCGCTTTAGGGGTACTTACCGTAGTAGGTGGATTTTGGACCGCGCATGCACTAAGCACACTTGCCGCGCCAGCAAGTAAGATCAAATTTTTCATAAAAAACTCCTGTTTATAATTCAGTGGGCTGATATTAGGTTTTTATACGTTTAATTATCCCATATTAATAATTCATCATTGTTCTAAAATCGAGAATTTACATTTGCTCATAACGCTATTTATCTCTATTTATTCAACCATTAATATGGCCTCATCAAATTATCATCCTGATATTTAAGCAAAATATTAAGACGAGTTACTACCCTTTTAGAATTTATCTATAGACAAACTGCAGGGGTTAAGCGCTCTTATTGGATAGTTACAACTATAAAATAAAAGCCAAATTGACGTTTACTTTCAATACGGCCTCATCAATAAAATTACAGGAGAATACAGTGGCGAACCTCGATAAAGAAAAAGCTGCAGGTGATAAAGGTGAAGATAATGGTGCTTCTTCCAAATTGACTTTTTGGCAGCGTTATCAGATACCTGTGATGCTAACGACTGTCGGCGGCGCTATTGATACCATAGGCTTTATCGGTCTATTTGGTTTTTTTACCAATCATGTCACAGGTAACTTGGTGATGGCTGGTGGCGGTTTGGTCAAAGGAGGTGACGGGCTTTGGGTCAAGCTTGGAGCGCTGCCTGTATTCTTAATGACAGTCATCATTACTAAACGCGTTATCAATATGACAAATGCTAACAAGCCCATATTAAGTAATCTGCTATTCGCTGAAGTGGTTTTTTTATTGGCTTTTTTGGTATCCGCTATCTATTTTGGTCCCTTCGAACAAGCAGGTACATTAGAGGTGGCATTCACCGGTTTCTTAGGTTTAACCGCTTTTGCCATTCGTAATACGGCTGGTAAAACCATTATGGGCAAGATTAAGCCGACACTACTCATGACGGGTAATACCACCCAGCTCGGCATCGACTTATCGGACTATGTATTCGATCGCAATAACTGCAATATGGACAGCCTAAGACATAGCTTTACCTTGGTATTTAGCTTTACGGCGGGCGCTTTTGTCGGTGCCGTGCTGTATATCTATATCGGACTATGGGCGATAGCGCCTTTTATTTTGCCTGTATTGTATGCTGCGATAAAGATGCGCGATAAGCAGTCTTTAAAGAATGCTACGGGCAAATAAGTCCTATTATTTTCCAAGTGAATTGTTCTTTAAATTAGAAATTACATTTGCAGATACTGCTATTTATCCGCATGTAGTCAACAGCTAATATAGTGTTATTGATATACATCACCTGTTAAGCCAAATTAACTTCAACCACCAAAGAGGAACATCCTGATGTCAAATGGTCTTTTAGAACTATTAAACCCGCAAAACAGCCAAATTATCTTTATTGACCAGCAGCCACAAATGGCCTTTGGCGTTCAATCTATCGATCGCCAAAGCCTTAAAAACAATGTCATCGGTCTTGCTAAAGCGGCCAAAACATTTAAGATTCCAACGACTATTACCGCAGTAGAAACCATGAGTTTCTCTGGTAATACTTTTCCTGAGTTACTTAGCGTCTTTCCAGATAACGACACCCTTGAGCGCTCTTCTATGAACTCTTGGGACGATCAAAACGTGCGTGATGCACTAGCTTTGCATGCCAAAGACGGTCGCAAAAAAATTGTGGTATCAGGACTTTGGACGGAAGTTTGTAATCTATCTTTTGCGCTCTCTTGTCTGCAAGATACTGATTATGAGATTTACATGGTCGCTGATGCTTCTGGCGGTACCTCAGTAGAGGCGCATCAATATGCGATGGAGCGTATGATGCAAGCGGGCGTTATTCCAGTCACTTGGCAGCAAGTACTGTTAGAGTGGCAACGCGATTGGGCTCATAAAGACACTTATGATGCCGTTATGGATATCGTCAGAGAGCACTCAGGTGCTTATGGTATGGGTGTTGACTATGCTTATACGATGGTACATAAAGCCGCTGCCCGTGCGATGGCAAAAGGGAGCATAGGTCCTAATCTAGCACTTAAGAAGATCTAATTAATGTAGCCGTTTTTTATCGCTGGATTTAATTAAGACTTATATTAAACAAAGC
>JARIAA010000144.1 GCA_029264635.1 Psychrobacter sp.
ATGAGTGAGTGTAGTAGAATATGTCCTTCCTGGTCCTCGGTTTTTCTACAGAAGGGAAGGCAGCTGAGTTGGACTTACTCAGCACAAAGGACAGTCACATATGTTTCTTTGAGGGGATGATATATATATATATTACCTGTTTAAAAACAGCAGAGCGAAATAGTCTTAATAACTTTATGACACACCAAATCTCGTACCATAAAAAAGCCCTTTCGTTGTATGAATGAAAGGGCTTTTGGCCATTAAACTGAGTTTAGCTTTGGTGAAACTCTATTTACGGTAAAAAAATCGAGATATGTGCCTGCTCTTTATTTTCTTGAATCACATTGTCATACGCTGAGAGCTGACTATCGGAAAAACGATTGGTAAATTGCCACATAGTTGCAAATATCGCCGTCAATAATACAGCCATCACGGCAAAAATAATCCACAGCGGTGTTTCGCTAGTGAGCGTATGCTTAATCTGATCAGGAATCGCCCAAAACGGTGAAAACTCGTTTTTATTGCCGCGCAAATGCTCAATCTCATCGCCCAAGCGCGAAATCAAATAGCGAATCTTTTCGGGTGCTTCAATGCGATACCTTCCCTGAAACCCTAACAGCATCGCATAGTGGTAGACTTCTAAAGCAGGCAGGCGCTTTTCCCCTTGCTCACGTAAGCCATCTAAACGCTCAAAGAACTCGTTGCCAGCGATTTGCGAGCCAAATAAATCCAACTGCAAAGGATTCATCTCCCATGCGTCTTTTAACGTTTGAAACTCCGCCTCTTGCGAGGTCATGATCGTCTCATCAATCAATGCACAGTAAGCATACTTAGCTTCATGAATATCTTCTGACAAAAAGCCTTTTTTGCGCGCACTGATCTCAAATTTATCTAAAAAGTCATATATTTTTTGACGGAACTGACGCGGCTCCGTACTAAAGTAGTGGTTGCGCAGCAAAAAAACCAAATAAAAGCCGTCGTACATGATGTCGACAAGCGATTGACTGCTAATACGTCTATTAAGCCCCTCTGCTGAAACCTTGGAGGCGACTTCACCTGAATCTAGTAATGAAGGTGCAGAACCTATTGTATTATTCCCTGCCATGATTGTTCCTAATACTTATTATTTTAGAGATCCTACTTGATGACGGTACTCAAATAAAATTTGTGCGCAAGCTGCCATCTTTAAAACCGCTTTATATATAGTCAGCTCAACCTAAAAAAAGAACGTTCAAAAACACTACTGTACGATCGCCATTAGTTCAAGTTTTAAGTCATCAAAGCCGTTTGGTACATAGATACAGATGGCTTCGGACTTTATCATCTCATCATACAGCTCACCTACCGGCTCAATGCTGAAGTAGCTAAAACCTGGTCTTATGGGTATCGCACTTGGTACTTGCGTAACGTGTAAGATAGGCGTGCCTGGCAATGCCGATAGTACACGCTTTTCTACGGCATCGGGCGTTGCCACTTTAAAGCGACGCGGTACGATATCGATCAGCTCATGCATGGGTAATGACGAGCTTATGGACAAATAAAGCTGTGAGCTACGCGTAATTTTGTCAGCGCTTAGCGCCCCTATATAATAGGAGGGTTTGTTCTGACGTAAAGGAATGGAGATAAAGTTGCTAGCAATCACAGTATTTAGCAGCTCGCGAATGATATTAGTAATACTGACAAACGATTCATGCGCATTATTATGTTGGTAAGAGGGCAAATCACCCACCTTATACAATGAGCTGAAAGTCGCCAATTGGCTGGCGATATTTAATAGTGCTTCATATAGCCGCTCTGGGTGCAGCTTAGAATTATGATATAGATGACTTAACTGCGAATACGCGGTATTTAAGGTATGCAACAACCAAAAAGAGGCAATATCTGATGAACGAAACTCCAGTAAGTTATTATTAGACTGGCGGTGATGGTCATATAAAGAAGTAGATTTGGTGTTAATCATCGTCATCAAACGATAAACTTGACTGACAAGCGCAGGATTACTGGCAATATGAATGCTGGGCGCAATATAATCTGTATCGACTTGATAGACACCTTGAGTGGTGCGCACCAGTTTGGCGATTAATAAAGATACCGTATCTTGGCTAGGTGTTTTTGCCGAATGGTTCAGTTGCAGAGTCGGCGACAGCTTTATCACATCAATGACAGCTTCAGCGGCTTGGCTGTATAAATCATGTGCCTCAACCGTACCTCTTACATAACGCGCTGGATTGTCGCTATGCTCTGTTTGTATATTATTGCCGCCGCGATGCACAATCTCTAAACTTAAGAACACAAAAACTTCATCACCGTTATCCTGACTATCTAAGACAATGGCTTTTGGTAAGGCATCTGTACGGGGGGCTTGGTAGATTGTTCCATCTGGCAATACTCCATAAATACTCTGAAAGCTAAGTAGATGACTCTCTAAAAGCGGTTGGTCAATTTGAACATCCGCTATTCCGTAAGCATAAGGGTGCGCAAGCATCATACTTAATGCGCGCTGCGAGTTATGATAACTGTCTTGAATTTGAAAATGCTGAGGTCTTAAAAACAGTCCCTCGCCCCACAGTACTCTATGTTTACTCAAGAAAATCTCCTAAAGACAGCTGGCTAGCGGCTGCTGATAATATTTAAGCTTAGTGGCAAATGCAAGCGTCAGCTCTGGTTTAACGCCTTCTTTTATATTGACATCACACGCGCCAATATTTAAAACCAAC
>JARIAA010000154.1 GCA_029264635.1 Psychrobacter sp.
CTATCCGTGCTGATTTCGCTAGTAGCATCGATGAAAACGCGGTTCATGGTTCAGATTCAGCTGAATCAGCCAAACGTGAAATCAGCTATTTTTTCAACGATGATGAAGTTTGTGCGCGTACGCGTTAATAACAAAATTATTAATAGCATTTATGATGCTGGTTATTAATAATGAGTGTCGCAAGACGGCTTATATCTTAGGATATAAGCCGTTTCATCTCTTATCAAACGTGATAGTCCTTAAAAAATAAAGTGTCAAGTATTTTATCAGCCCTATCCTAATATTGTTAGTGTAAATCAACTCTATTATGATATCGTCTTTTGCTAACTACGTTTCAAAGCGCCATTATTAACCTTAAAAACGATTTTTTGTTGAAATCTGTCGCTGTGTCCCTCATTATTGTTTTGCATCGATTTAATTAGCGTTATCAATCCCTTATCAGCATGTCTTTATCAATTTATAACAAAAATGCGCTTATAACGGATTGCTCATGCATTCATACAGTATGTATGACTAGCAACACCCATATCAATAATTGCAGCGTTTATCGTAAAAGCTGCAAAAGGTTATTTATTATGTCAACGATTCAAACGCCTATCCAACATATCCCAGCAAAGTCTGTAAATAGCATTAAGCTTGTCGATGAAGCGCAAGCGAAAACCAATCTACTTGGCATGACGCAAGCGCAACTGGGGGATTACTTTAAAAGTATCGGCGAAAAGCCGTTTCGTGCGACTCAAGTCATTAAGTGGATTTATCAGCACGGCGTCACTGATTTTGAGCAAATGACCAATCTGAGTAAATCACTGCGCGATAAATTGGCACTCAATGCTTGCGTCATTCCGCCAAAAGTCATTCATCGCCAATATAGTGATGATGGCACCCGTAAATGGGTGTTTGAGGTAACAGGTGGCTCGTTGGTTGAGACGGTGCTTATTCCAGCAGATGATAGTAAAATAAATGGGCGTAAAACTTTATGCGTCTCCTCACAAGTGGGCTGCGCACTTGATTGTAGTTTTTGTAGTACGGGTAAACAGGGCTTTGAGCGTGATTTAAGCGCCGCTGAAATCATTGGACAGTTATGGGTTGCAAACGCCTCTTACATGACCGATGACAATGATAGCTTAGATAATGTAGATCATAGTCTATGGGAAAACAATGTTACCAACGTCGTTATGATGGGTATGGGCGAGCCTTTATTGAATTATAAACCAGTCGTTGGCTCGATGGAGCTGATGCTGAGCGACCATGCTTATGGCTTATCAAAACGCCGCGTGACGCTATCGACCTCAGGCGTGGTACCCAAAATGTACCAGCTGGCGCAAGATATCGATGTGGCATTGGCGATATCCTTGCATGCACCAAACGATGAGCTGCGTAATGAATTGGTACCCATTAATAAAAAATATCCGCTAGAAGCGCTGATGGCTGCGGCAAAAAACTATGTTTATGATGTCAATCCGCGCCATAAAAAGCACGTGACGATCGAATATGTGATGCTCGATGGGGTGAACGATAGTAACGAGCACGCTAAGCAATTGGTTGCGCTGTTGGATGATTTACCAAGTAAAATTAACCTGATTCCATTTAATCCGTTTCCGCACGCGCCTTATGATAAATCAAGTAATAACAGTATCCATGCGTTTAGCGATATTTTGAGCGAAGCAGGTTTTGTGTGTACGATTCGCCAAACGCGCGGTGATGATATCGATGCGGCTTGTGGTCAACTAGTAGGACAAGTCGCGGATCGAACCAGACGCTCAGCCGCTTGGCAACAGAGTATTAAGGATCGTGGAATGCAAGATGGGGCAACGGCTCAAACGATAAGTGATATATAATAATCAAAGGTTTAACCAAAGACAACGGTTAAGCGGATTTTTTAGCATAATTAAATCTATTAAACGGCCTTTATGATAATAGAAATGTAGCCATAGCAACTAAATTGTACTTAAGGGCATTAAATCCATTAAACTGATGGCTCTTTGAAGCACAATTTTACATTCACAGTACTAAATGACAGTTTTATAATGGCGACTATGATGACTTCTCAATACTATTACTACGTTAAGGCTAAACAAAATTTTACAAATAAAGCTGAGTCTTTAATTACTAATACGTCTCAAGAAGCACATTATCTAACGTTGCTTACACCAATTCTTACGAAACCAAGGTATCTGTTGGCTGCTAGTGCCATTATTACGTTGCTCCTAACAGGCTGCCAAAGCACGCCAGTAGATGGCTTGAATAGTAGCGCGCTTTATCAAACCTCGACGCAGCCAAGTGACAATCGTCAACTGGATAAACAAGAAATTGCCCGTGTACGCACGGCGCTTGCTGCCCAATATATCCGTAAAAACGAGCTGGATACCGCTCAGCGTCAACTTGAAAAAGCTTTTGCTGCTGATAGCCGATATGCACCAGCCTATGATATGATGGGCGTTTTGTTGCAACAAGAAGGCAGTCGCCTTAACCTTGAAAAGGCCGATCAATACTTTAAGAAAGCCATTGCGCTCGATAAAAATTTTTATCAAGTGCACAATAACTATGGCGTTTATTTATCGCAGATGAAGCGTTATAGTGAGGCGGTAGAACAGTTTGAAATTGCAGGCGCGGCGCTCGGTTACGAAGGGCGTATTAGCGCGCTTGAAAACTTGGGTCGCACGTACTTGCAACTCAATAATCGTCCAGCCGCTGCTAAAACATTTTTGCGTGCTTTAGAGGGTAATCGTAATAGTTTGATTGCTCATATTGAGCTGGTTGACCTATTGCTTGAACAGCAGCGGGTGCAGCAGGCGCAAAATCTTTATGATGAGACTTTACTGTTGGTGCAAGGGCAAGGCATTAGCCCGCGCTTGTTATTACAAGGTATCAAACTTGCGGCCGCTCAAAACGATATCACAAAGCGCCAACAATTAGCGCAGCAGCTGCTATCCGCTTATCCATTGAGTGAGGAAGCAAAACAACTGAAGACTTGGCTTAACAATCCAGAGGCACCATGGAAATGACCGATTCATCCCAAAACACGCAGTTAAACGCTCAAAAATCATTCGGTGCCATGCTGCAGCAAGCTCGTAAGGCCAAACAGGTTAGTTTAGATACTGCCGCTGCTGAGCTTTTTATTCTAAAACGTCATTTGCAAGCACTTGAAAGTGAAAATTTTAGTGAGCT
>JARIAA010000165.1 GCA_029264635.1 Psychrobacter sp.
GTTGAGCATTAAGATAAGTTTTAAGCTTGTCTTCAATCTGGCGCTCATTTAGGTGTTGATTACGCCCAGGGCTGAGTAAACACATGCGCGTGGTCAGCACTGTGCCCTCACCATCAACATGAAAGGCACCGCCTTCCATCACAAAATCTTCGGTACGGTAGCGTTTGATATCTAAATGATCACAAAGCCGCTGTGCAAGCTTGTCATCGTCATCCCAAGGCGCATAGAGCCCATCATAATCACCGCCCCAAGCGTTAAAGGTCCAGTCGCAAGCACGTAGCTTGCCTTTATCATTGATCAAAAACGTCGGAACAATATCGCGTGCCCAAGCATCGTTACTCGGCATGGAGATGACGTCAATATTCTCAGGTAAGCTATGACGGCAGGCTTGATAATCAGCAGGATTGACTAAAACCACTACTTGCGCAAAGGGCTGGATAGCCATCGCTACTGCAGCGTAAGCCGCTTTAGCTGGCACTGCCTGACTACGCCAGTTATCCGCGCGGTACGGCCATATCATCCAGACTTTCTGTATCGGTGCAAATTCTGCTGGCATGTAAAAACCATCATCGATAGGGGTCGAATCTGTGATTAAATTTTTAGAGGCCTCTTTTAAAGTTTGATTAGTATCGTTTTCAAACTGCTCTTTAAAGGGTTCTTGAATTGAATGCGACATATAAGTTACCTCATTCTATTACAGCGTTTATAAAGAAGTTGGGTAATATTTATTGATTAGCCGTGAGTCAGTAAGGTGCCATACATAGAGGGACGGCGATCACGAAAAACGCCCCATTGACGGCGCTCGCTGGCAAGCTGATCCAAATCAAAGGTGGCGCTCATTACTTCGTTTTTATCCGCTGAGGCTTCTTGAATCATCTCTCCACGACCATCGGTAATAAATGAGCTACCGTAGAACGCCATGACGCTGTCACTACCATTTTGCGTGATGGTCTCGGAGCCAATACGATTAGAGGCGATCACTGGCATCAGATTAGCGGCCGCATGACCTTGCATACAGCGCTGCCAGTGACTTTTTGATTCAATACCCAAGGTCGGCTCATCACCAATTGCAGTAGGGTAAAATAATAGCTCAGCCCCCATCAGCGCCATACTACGGGCACACTCAGGAAACCACTGATCCCAGCAAATACCCACACCAATCTTGGCATATCTGGTTTCCCAAACTTTAAAACCCGTATCACCAGGGGTAAAGTAGAACTTTTCGGCATAAGGAATGCCATCTGGAATATGGGTTTTACGATAAGTACCGAGTATCTCACCATCGGCATCAATAATGACCACACTATTAAAAAAGGTATTACCCGATTTTTCATAAAAGCTGATTGGTAATACCACTGCCAGCTCTTTCGCTAATTGTTTGAAATGCTGAATGGCTGCATTGTCCGCGACAGTCGTCGCAAGTTTGAAATAATCAAAATCATGAACTTGACAGAAATAAGGAGTTTCAAACAATTCTTGCAGCAAGATAATATTGGCACCAGATTTTGCCGCTTGGGTAACCAAGTCAGTGGCGGTATCGATATTTTGTTGCTTATCCCAACTACAAGCCATTTGAGTGGTAGCAACGGTTATAGAGCGCATTTTTTATTCCTTATAGTGATGAGAAGGTCATATGGCGTATAAAAATATTGGTGAGCAATGACTAATCGGTAATTGCCCACAGATTAATAGCACTACTTAGCTCCATTATATAAAACAGCAGGCAAGCTTATATTATGTTTACGCCATGGCGTATCCTAACCATAGGAAAACCCCAACCGACAATATAGCGCCGAGCATCGCATAGGGGAACTGCGAAAAGGCATGCTGCATGGGTGAACACCCAGCACCTTGAGCGGCTAGTAATGACGAATCACTAAAGAAGCAAGCATGGCTACCAAACGATGACGCGGATAACAAAGCACCAATCATCAAAGGGGTGCTGACGCCAAGCGCAATAGATATCGGAAAGACAATCGGCATTGCAAGGATATATAAGCCCCAACTTGATGAGGTTGCAAAGGTTAAGAACGCCATTACCACAAAAATAACTGCAGGAAAGATGACGATTGTCATGTAAGGCGTAATGGCTTCGATGACATACATAGTCATACCAAGCTCATCATTTACGGCTTTTAAGAAGAAACCTCCAACGACCGTTGAAAGCGGGTATAGCATGACTTGAAAGCCTTTAAAAATAGCTTCAACTTGGGTTTCAAAACTGAGGATACCTTGCGCCCAATAGACAACAACGGTAATAAAGCACGTTAGTAACGCCCCTCGCAATAAATCAATTTCAAAGTAGATGGTCGATACAATCAACAAGATCATGGGAAAAGAAAAGTTAAAGATATTGGCTTTGAATGATAATTTGCGTTTGGCTTTGACGTTTGACACCAATTGCTCGTCTACAAATGCTTCAGGGACAGGATTACCAGCTTTGGCCCGTGCCTCGGCTTTTTTCATCGGTCCCCAATCGCCAAGTACGCCATAGGCGACTAAAAAAACAACAATGAGATCAAGCCATGCATACGCCATAAAGGGGATAGCACTGATGTAAAGCACCATACCAC
>JARIAA010000188.1 GCA_029264635.1 Psychrobacter sp.
GGCAAAAGCAACCGCGCGCTCAACAGCCGCATCAAGCCCTTCAACCGATAAAGCATCCGTACGCGCCATAATGACAAAATCATTATCCGCTCTAGCATCAAGCGCCGCTTTTAGGCGATCGACCATCTCTGAGATACTCACGATTTCTTTATTTGGGCGATGACCACAGCGTTTTTGGGCGATTTGATCTTCGATATGGACGGCGGCCACGCCAGCTTTTTCCATTTTTTTAATAGTTTGGGCGATATTGAATGCGCCGCCAAAGCCTGTATCGATATCGACTAGCAATGGGGTTTCGACGGCATCGGTAATACGGCGCGCATCTTCGAGCACATTATCGAGGCTCGTCATACCCAAGTCAGGCAGACCAAATGAGGCGTTGGCCACACCAGCCCCTGAGAGATACAAAGCTTGATGACCGACTTGGGTCGCCATCATGGCGGTATAAGCGTTAATCGCGCCTACAATTTGTAGCGGCTGTTTATTATCGTTTTTTTGTTTCATGGCACTGCGAAAGCGTGCGCCAGCTGAGATTGAGGTCATTCAAAAATCCTTGTAAGAAGGGTTAGTCTGATAGTGATCATCGTATGGTATTCACTACACGGCGTTTTATCTGTACGAAAAAACATAGGCTGAAAAAGGGTACTGACGACCCTGACTATATTCTGATTAGCTTAGAGTATACGCAGTTATTCGTCTTTTGAAAGGAGTTATTATTTATAGTTATTTATTTTTATTAAAAAATTTATTAAATTTTTTTAAACTTATTTAAAATACAAATACTTCTATGCATTAATAATCATTTTATTTAGTCTATTATTCATATTCATAAATATAAATAACGTCAAAGTTTAATTTTGAAATATTTAGTTACAAATACGCGAATGTCGATGACTATAGCTAATACGAATATAAAGTTAAATTTTCTTCCCCATCAAAAAACCCGCTAGCAGATTACTAACGGGACTTTAATAACTATGCAATTAGCATCGAGCTATTTAGCCAAACAGACCTGCAAGGTTGGCTAAGAATAAAAGCGTAAAGCCTCCTAAAAATACTAAGCTGGCAATCGAGTAAGCGTTCATACCCGCTGATAGTTTTTGATGGCTTTTTACTAAAGAGTAGTTGAGCCAGCCAAAAATAGGAGCAGAGATAAAGGCAGATATCATAGCAAACTTTAGCATAGCGCCTAGCTGCCCTGTAAAAAAGGCAATAATGACTAAACCGCCCCCAATCGCGTACGTGGTCCAAAAAGCGACTTGTTTTTTACTAATCTCACTTTCGCCTTTTAACAAACGCCAACATTCGGCATTGGCACGGCCATAACCGTCAGCGCAAGTGATAGTCGTCCCAAACATACACATGAAAGCGACAAAGGCAACCAGCAGTCTTGACCACTCGCCAATCGTATTGGTATACATGCTGATGAGCTGATCAACGTAAGCGGCGCCTGCGATTTGAATCTCCTGACCCGAACCATACTGCACAAAAACGCCTAACGCTAAGAAAAACAACGCTAAAATAGCAGAAACCAAAAAGCCTACATTAAAATCAAGTAAGCCTTGTTTATGAGTGGTGTTGTCCGCTTTTCGTTTGGCGGATGTCCACATGGACGTAATCGCCGCAAACTCAAGTGGCGCTGGCATCCAGCCCATAAGTGCTACGATAAAGCCTAAGGTTGCAAGGTTCCAAGGAGAGACTGCGACAAAATCAGGGGTCATCACGGTCGGCTTGCCAGCAGCAATAATGACCGCTAATACCGTCGCGCTGACAAGCGCAATCATGATCCACTTAGTCACCCCATCGAGCAGTTTATAGTGACCTGCAATCAAAAAAAACCAGCAAACGGCAACGATGATAATCGCTAGGGTGATGCTCGATAATGCTATAGACGCGGGCAGCATAAAACCCAAAATCACCGCAGTGAGCAATGTCACCGCGCCCGTACTAATCACTGCAGATAAAACGGATAAGATAAAGTAAATCCAAAGATAAGCTTTTGAGCGTTTAGCATAGCCTGCAATCAAGCTCTCGCCTGTATCGTAAACATAGTCAGTACCGAAGCGAAAAAACGGATATTTAAAGACGTTAGCCAAAATGATCATAATCGCCAGCTGCCAGCCATATATGGCACCTGCCTGCGTCGATGATACCAGGTGCGAGCCTCCAATAGCTGCGGTCGCCATCAAGATGCCAGGGCCAAAGATGCGCCAACTGAAACCTTCTTCTTGAGTAGCTCTCGTGTCATCAAGGTTGTTTATTTGTTGTGTGGACATAAGTGAGCACCTCAAATTGTATTTAATCAGCTATCACCGCCTTGTGATGAGCTGTCTGTCAGCGTTCTTAAAATAACACTAGTGACTTTAGCATACCTATAAAGAGGTGAGAAAATAAATATTTTTATAAAAAAGGTTTTGTGGATTCAAAAAAAGCTGACTTAAAAAAATAGGTTAAAGAAAAATCTTTAAGATAAGACTCTAAACAAACCGTTGTCGCCGATAAGTAATACCGCGCTGCTCATAAACTTGATAGATGGCACTCAATAAGTTTGAGATATTAGGGTGGACAACATCTTTAAGCGTATGCAAATAAATAGGGGAGGTCGCGTTTTCGTGAATCAAACGCTGATAGCTTATCTGTTCAGTACGTACGGTTTTTAGGCTGGCAGGTACCAAGGTAATGCCTTCACCTGCCGCGACCAGTCCGAGCGCGACTTGTAAATCACTGACTTCAGTCGTCATGAGCGGCGTAATCCCGTACTGAGCAAACAGATGTAGCAAAGGTTCAGTAATGGGCAGCGATTCATTATCTGGTCTGCCATTTTTTGTGGTTGGCACAGAAGTGATGGCTGTGGACACAGGTAAATGGGTTTGATGATATAAAATCAAGCGATTATCCGCCAGATCAATTAAGCGCAGCTCTTTGGTATGCGCTCGCGGATGCGCTTTGGGTAATGCCACCAAATAGCGTTCATGGCGCAATAAAATCTGCTGGATCCAGCTGTCCTGATAAGCAAAACGACCAAAGCCGATATCGATCTCACCAGCTTTTAGAGCCTCAACTTGCTGGTAGGAGCTGATGTCTTTTAGAGTGACGTCGATGTCGGGATTTTGCTGCTTTAAAGACGCAATGATCTCGGGTAAATGCCCGTAAAGTACGGATGGTACAAAACCAATGTTAAGAGCGGTGCTAGGCGCCGCTAAGCGTTTGGTCATACTGGTGATAGTGTTTAGCTCTATTAATACACTACTAACCTTGTCATAAAAAAATTGCCCCGCCTCTGTCAGCTGTAATGGACGGTGGTAGCGATCGATTAGCATCACATCCATATCCGCCTCAAGTTGCTTGAGTTGCCGACTCAAACTGGGCTGTGATAAGCCTGTTGCCTTTGCAGCAGCGCTAAAACTCTGTAGCTCAGCGATAGCGATAAAGGCATTAAGCTGCTTTAAATCCATTCTTCACATTCCTATTATTCACCTTCTACAGCTGCTTGATTGTCTGAACCCTGATTTTAGCTTCATCCATCATGAACACGTAAGGCTGGCATAGATTTTGCTCCTTAACAATTATTTAAGCAAAAACGATTGTTTAGGTAGAGATTAGCAGCATAACGCCATTTTAGCGCACACTTAATATTAATAACATCACTTGGTTTATTATCCTATGAAAGACTTAGAGCACGATAACTTAGACAATAATCATTTGGATAATCACAAAGTCAATATTAATGAAAACGTATCTGACGCCAGTCCTACAAAAACTCATCAAAGTAGTCGAACCGGTGGCATCTATGAGCGCTTTCTCAACCGCATTCAAAAGCCGGACAGTGGTATAAGTGATGTAAAATCTGATAACACTATAAAAGAGTCTCACCCGATAAATTCATATGAACCCTTAAGTGATACAGAGCTTTCATTGGTTACACAGACTCATCAAACTATAAATGCCCCAAAAGCGAATATAATATTAAACGATGAATATGGCGAGTATAAAGCCATAGAGCCATTGTCTCAAAATAGCTTAGTAGCAAAATCTGCAACAAACTTGGTCAGCAACCAGCCAGCTGCGTCCGATAGTAAGCAAAGAGGTCACTTAAAGTCCATGATCGCAGGCATTGTCTGCGGGTTACTACTTAGCATCTTTATTATCCTAGTAGTAAATACAACTGGCGTTCTTGATACTTTGACCGAGCGTTTTTTTTCAAAAACTGCACCCATATCGACAACTAATCATAACGAGCCGACTGTAAGCAGCGAACCATTAAACAGTGAAAGGCCAGTCATTAAAACCGATGTTAAAACTGATGAGGTAAATCGGGAAGCCTCCAGTATCGATAAGACAGCCGCCAGCTCAAACTTAACAGATGAGACGGCAAACATCGATGAACCTAAAGAAAAAAATTCAACAAGCTCAATAGATGAGGCGAATGACTCCAATACAGAGTCCTCAATCAGTTATGAGGACTTTAGGGAAGAAGCGAAAAACACTTTATATCGAGACATCAAAGATTAACGATAAAAGCTTATAATCATCTTACAAAAACGCTAACTCTAAGATTGAAGAAAGCAACTTATCAATGTTGTAAATTAGTAAGAGCTGTTTATTCTCTCGCCGCTCACAACCGTTTTTGTTTCATTATTTATGATAGAAAATTGTTTATGAATAAGTTTTATATTCTTTTTGTAAAAAAAATTTATAAAAAATCACTAAATATTTCTATTATGTAGCCTTGTGTATATATTTGCTTTAGTGAATAATCATCAGAGTTAACCACTAAGGCTAAGGACCAAGCTATGAATAAGATATTTAAAAAAATTTGGAACCCATCATTAGGATGTATAGTCGTCGTTTCTGAAAACGCAAAAAGTGCTGGCAAGACCAATGGCACTACTGGCAGTATCGGTGATACTGTCCATTCAGCCAACGCTTCATCCGCCTATAAGGCACTTGTTTTAAAAGGTTTGGTGCTTAGCATCGCGGTTATTAGTGGTACTCAGGTTTGGGCCGCCGATCCTTTGAGCAATGATGGGGAGGACGATGGGGAAGAATTTATTACCTACAACACTGAGGTTGGTCATGCAAATAGTGCAACAGGATATTTTAGTAGTGCCGTAGGTTATAACAATATAGCATCACATGATAGGAGTAGTGCGCTAGGTCAAGAAAATAAAGCACGGGGTTATGGAAGCAGTGCTGTAGGTAGTAACAATACAGCATCGACATGGGAAACCAGTGCAATAGGTAATAACAATCAAGCATTAGAAGAGTATAGCAGTGCCGTGGGTAATGGTAATAGTGCAGAGGGCGGTTGGAGCACTGCAATAGGTCGCATCAATACGACTTCTGGTTATTATAGTAGTGCGATAGGCTCTGAAAATACAGCAGCGGGTGAATATAGTAGTGCAGTCGGTAGTTTAAATACTGCAGAGGGTGTTGAGAGTACGGCAGTCGGTCATAACAATACTGCATCGGACCTATCTAATAGTGCGATGGGTGTCGGTAATAGAACAACGGGCGAATATAGCAGTGCAGTGGGTTATAACAATACGGCAAGCGGTCTTCATAATAGCAGTGCGATAGGCTTTAGTAATGAAGCAATCGATGTAAATAGTAGTGCAATAGGTTATAGCAATGAAGCAAAAGGCATTAATAGTAATGCCGTAGGCAGCAGCAATACGGCATCGGGTGATTATAGTAGTGCAGTAGGTTATAAGAATGAAGCATCGGGTGAATTCAGTAGTGCCATAGGTACTGTTAATAAGGCAGAAGGTTATGCTAGCAGTTCATTAGGGGTTAGTAATACTGCACTAGGTAAAGATAGCAGTGCACTAGGACGTAGCAATACAGCATCGAAACAATCTAGTAGTGCGGTTGGGGTGAGCAATATAGCATCAGGTGATTACAGCAATGCGGTGGGTTATAACAATAAATCAGAAGGTATTAGTAGCAGTGCAGTAGGTAATGGTAATAGGGCATCTGGTTCAAGTGGGAGTGCAATAGGCTCCAAAAATATAGCAACGCTTTCAAATAGCAGCGCTCTAGGTAGTAGCAATGCTGCAAACGGTATTAGTAGCAGTGCGGTAGGAAATAACAATAGAACAATGGGTAAAAATAGTAGTGCGTTAGGTTCTGAAAATTTTTCAAAGGGCGATTACAGCAGTGCAGTCGGTTTTGCCAATAATGCATCAGCTAGCAATAGCAGTGCAGTCGGTAATGGTAATACAGCATCAGGCATTAATAGTAGTGCATTAGGTCGTGGCAATATGGCATCGGGTAATGTGAGTAGTGCAGTCGGTTATAACAATACTGCATCTGGTAATTTTAGTAGTGCAATGGGACGTGGCAATACCGCATCGAATGGCTATAGCAGTGCGCTAGGATTTAATAATACGGCATCAGGTGGAAGTAGTACGGCAGTGGGTTATCAAAATACGGCATCTGGCAATTTTAGTAGCGCATTTGGAAGTAGTAGCCGAGCTACGGCAGCACGAGCAACCGCCATCGGTCATGATTCTCTTGCAAATGAGACAAATACTATTTCAGTGGGCCGTGCGGGTAGCGAGAAACGCATCACCAACGTTGCTGATGCAAAAAATAATTATGATGCCGTCAATAAACGTTACGTCGATAATGCGTTGGCAGGTATTGGCTCTAAAGACTATATTGCAAAAGAGGTCGCGCAAGCGTTAACCACTTCAAAAGATTACATCGACAATCAAGTACTGGTGATACAACAGAGCTTTACCGCACGTGCGCAGCCTGCATACTTAGAAGATAATAGCGATATGACGGCCGCAGAAACCTTTGCCTTTGGTGATCATGCAAGAATGATGTCTGTTAGTCTTAATTCTATGGATGGCGATGATTTAGCATTACAAGGCGAAGGCGAGCAATCGATTGCCATCGGTGAGGGCGCAGAAGCAAGCGGTGTCCAGGCAATCAGTATAGGCACAGGTAATAAGGTCACAGGAGACCATTCTGGTGCGATTGGTGATCCAAGTGTCGTCAGTGGCAATAACAGTTACAGTGTTGGTAACGACAACAACGTATCAGGCGATAACACCTTTGTGCTCGGCAACAACGTCGATACTTCAGCAAATAATGCGGTGCTATTGGGTAACAATTCTAGCTCTGAGCGTGATAACACTGTATCTGTTGGCTCTGCTACTAGCCAACGTCAAATTATCAACGTGGCTGACGGTACTGCTGATCATGATGCCGTCAACGTAAGTCAATTGCAAACTGCTCGAACAAATGCGATCGAAACGGCTAACGCCTATACTGATACCAATATCGCGACATTAAGCGATTCGTTCCGCAGTTATGAGTATGAAAATGACAGACGTTTTAAAGAAGTTGATGAGCGTTTTGATCGTCAGGGTGCGATGAGTGCCGCGATGTTAAACATGGCGACGAGTACATCTGGACTATCAGGTAAAAATCGTATCGGCGTAGGCGCAGGTTTTCAAGGCTCTGAGCAAGCGGTGTCAGTAGGCTATCAACGTGTCATCCATCCTAATGCCAGCGTCAGTGTCGGCGGGGCCTTTACCAAAGACGAAACCTCAGGCGGTGTAGGCTTGGGCTACAGCTGGTAAAAATTCAATAAACATAAAAAAGGGATATTTATTTATCCCTTTTTTTATAGATGTCAAACAGGATGCTTTCCTATAAAATAGTCTATTTAACATAATATACATTAT
>JARIAA010000197.1 GCA_029264635.1 Psychrobacter sp.
GCCTTTGATGGTTTTGTTTAGGCGGCTCTTACGACGAGCAGCTTTATTCTTATGAATAATACCTTTGTCAGCCATACGATCAAGAACCGGTACCGCTTTTTTGTAAGCTTCGGTAGCCGCGTCATAATCTTTAGCAGCGATAGCCGCATCAACACGTTTTAGATAAGTACGAACCATAGAGCGTTGTGACGCAGAGTTCTGACGACGTTTGGTGTTTTGACGGGCGCGTTTACGAGCTTGTGCAGTATTAGCCACGCGTATCTCCTTTGTGAAAGACTGATAAAAATATGAATGTTGATTGCAATAATGGATTTAACCATCATCGGTGACGAGCAGCCGTCTCGTCAAATATGATGTCGATGCCAAATATTAATGAGTCATCAAATGCGTCAAGGCCATTTGGAATAATGAAATAGCAATGACGTGTAAAGCCGGACATCTTAGCAAATTATCGCGCTCAGAACAATATATTTGACTACTAAAGCGTAAAGAAGTTGTCTGTATCGTTATTTGGCCCGTATATAGAATTTGACAACAAGATAGCATAGTAAATCATTCGGTGCTTGGTAAAAAACGCTTACAATAAATCATGACTAGCCATGTCAATTATAGAGTCACTTAATCGAGATACTGCGCTATGATAGAAAAATGGTATCATTTGATGATTGTGGATGATTTTACACTATTTCACAGCTATGAAAAAATGGATAAGATATGCAGCGAAAAGCAATTATAATCGGCGCAACCGGCTTGGTAGGACAGCATCTAGTCAAACAACTCAGTGAGCTTTATGACACCTTGATCGTGATTGCAAGGCGTCCACCACGGTATATTAACGCCAGTATGAAATTTTATCAGGTCAATGACTTTGATAATCTTGCTGAGATTTTTGTCAATGTTGGCGCAGATCGTACAGCCGATGCATTTAGCTGTCTTGGTACCACTAAAAAGCAAGCAGGCAGTGATGAGGCATTTAGAAAGGTAGATCATGACTATAATGTAAACTTCGCCAAGTTATGTCATGATAAAGGTGTTGAGAATTTCTTTTTATTGTCAGCCATGAACGCTGATATCGAGAGCCAGTTTTTATACAACCGCGTCAAAGCTGAAACTGAGCAGTCTATTATGGCATTAGGTTTTAAACAGTTATCAATTTTTCGTCCTTCATTATTGCTCGGTAAACATAAAGGGCGTCCACTTGAGAGTATCAGTCAAAAAGTATTTCAGTTGATCTCACCATTGGTTTCAGAGTCGCTGCCGCTGCACCCCATCTCAGCCAAGCGTGTGGCTAGCGCTATGGCAATGAGCGCTCACGATGTATATGAACGTCATAAGTACAGGGAGTATCGTTCTGAGTCTAAACATAATACTGTTGATATCATTGAGAATAAACAAATGCTGATGATGACTCGCGTAAAAGGCAAATAGTTGGCTTAGATAAAACAGTTTGATCAAAATAATAAACTGGGCCTTTGTACTATGATTAATAGCCTAAGTAAGTAATTGCTTAAAAAATATCAATAAAAATAAAGCGATAAACAATCGTTAACAAGGAGTGTATGATTATGTCAGAACCAATAGCCATGAATAAAGAGAACTTTGTCACATGTGATTTGCTGGATGCCAATCCTGAGTCGCAAGTATGTTTGCCAAATATCGAAGGCAAATCATTTTATAGCTTCGGCGGTAAAGATAAATTTTGCGGGGAGATTGTTACTGTGAAATGTTTTGAAGACAATAGCCGTGTCAAAGCGCTATTAAACAGTGATGGTAAAGATAAGAATGGTAATGGCAAAGTACTGGTCGTTGATGGCGGTGGTTCTATGCGCTGCGCCTTGCTCGGCGATATGATTGCTGAATCTGCCATTGAGAACGGCTGGGTTGGGGTAGTAGTGTATGGCTGTGTTAGTAATGTTGATGACATAGCACAGATGGAGATAGGCGTCATGGCGCTGGGCTGTACCCCGCGTAAATCTAATCGACGTGATGAAGGTCAGACAGACATTGAAATCCGCTTTGGCGATTTAACTCTACATTCAGGCATGTTTATTTATGCCGATAATAATGGCATGATAGCCAGTAATAAATCTCTTCTTTGATGATAGGTTTTGTATCGCATTCTTTTCTTCTAAACTCTCAAATGATGAAATGATTTTGTGAATGCTAGAAGGCAAGAGTACTACTACAAGCTAAAAATCTCAGCCGAAAGCTGGGATTTTTTATCTTACTATCCTAACAATAAAGCCAAATAATCCATAGTTAATACCCTTTAAAATTGATATCAGCAGCATGTGAAATAGAATATGCCAATTTTATTTAGGATTGACTATATAAGAGATTATTTGTTTTATACTATAATTTGAGTGACAAACCGTTACGGCATTCATTTTTGTCAATTGCAAAAATATTCGTATAATAACCCCTTGTTTCTTAACGTTGATCTTATTCGCTATGCCTATCACTGCTTTAACTGACGCCTTTGCTCCTATTAATCAGCAGCTATTTCCCATCAAAAACTCGCAGCGGCGCTGGCTTACACCTGTTCATGGTGCAGTCGGCAGTCTATGGCTTGCAAGCTTGGTTAAAACACCCATATGGGAGCTGACAGATCGCTTAAAAGTCGTCGTGGCTCGCGATCAAAATCAGCTTAACCAAATTGAGACTGAACTGGCTTTTTGCGGTGTGGATGCTTATGTGTTTCCAGATTGGGAAACCTTGACTTATGATGAGCTATCACCGCATCAAGATATCGTTAGCGAGCGTATTAATCTGCTGACGGATATGCCGACATCAGGTATTTTGCTCATATCTATCCAAGCTTTGATGCATCGTGTGGCCCCGCCAAGTTGGTTAATCGGTCAACATTTTGACTTGAGCGTTGGCGATCGGTTTGATATCAATACTCAGCGTGAGCTGTTGGCAAAAGCTGGTTATCGGGCGGTTGAAAATGTTTTTGAGCCAGGGTAGTTTGCGGTACGCGGTAGTATTATCGATATTTTTGCAATGGGGCAGCCGTTTCCCCTACGTTTAGATTTATTCGATGATGAGATTGAGACGATACGATTTTTTCATCCTCAGACGCAGCGCACGCTGACTGATGAGGATTTAAAAGCAATGATAACAGGCAATGATAACAGCATGGGCCAGGAGTCGCTGTCTTTACTGCACAAATTACCGGACATCTCCAAACCTATTCAGCAGTTTCAAATATTACCAGCCAAAGAGTTTCCGTTAGAGGAAGGGAAAGAAACCTTTCGGATGAACTTTGCAGCGATGTTTCCCAATACCAGTAGCCGCAAATTTGAGCTACATAAAGATGTGATGGCAGGCATCGCCAGCAGTGGTCTTGAATACTATCAGCCATTATTTTTTGACTTAGAAGATTGGCGGCAAGAAAGCAGTTTATTTGCTTATTTACCCGATAATGCTCTATTCATTACCGATGAGCTTATTAATGAGCGTCAGGTCGATTATTGGTCACAAATTCAACGCCGTTACGAAGAGCGTCGCCATGACATTGATAAACCCATTGTTGCGCCTGAGCTATT
>JARIAA010000221.1 GCA_029264635.1 Psychrobacter sp.
CTGAGTCAATAAGGTTTGCGGCAAGGGCAACTTTTTCATCGCATTCACAGCGCCGCGCCATTCATAAATCTGCTGATGCGCGTCACCAACATAGATGACTTGCTTTGATTGCTGAGTCAAAATGCCCATCATTAAGGGATCGGCATCTTGTGCTTCATCAAATAAAATAAAATCAGCGGGGATGCTGGGCTTCGATAGCGCCCATAATTTTAGATAAATATCGTGCCCGATACCAGCAGGGTGGCGAGCATCTATCGACTGCAACCAGCGCTGTTCAACGGCAGGATAGAGCATCTCACGCAGCTGTTCTGCATCAGACTCATCAAGCCAGCTTGGAAACAATAAATGTCTGGGTGCAGGGTAGCTGGCATGCGTGCTACAAAAGTTGCTGACGGCGTCACTAACGAAACGCGATAATCTAGCGGGCGTTAGCGTAATATATTTGTTGATACCGTCCATCTGCCTGCGCACTTGTACAGGCTGCAAGCCTAAATCATCACCAAGGCGTTTAGGTGAAAAGCGTGGCAGCGATAGTTTGGCCGTAATATCACGAGCAACATGGCGATAAGCGAGCGAATGAAAAGTACGGCAATCTACATGTGGTGGGAATTTTTGCCGCGCATCATTAGCAATCGCTTTGTTAAATGCTAAATACAAACCGCGTCCACGCAGGCGCTCACCGATGAGCTTTAATGTGGTCGTTTTACCTGCTCCTGCATAGGCCACCACTTTAAATGACTTGTGATCCATCGCCATGTTAAGTGCACTCAGCTGCTCATCAGTGGGATCGCTCATGTAAGCTGGCATGGATACGGACATAAAAGAACTACCTAAAATACGAAAAGGGATTAAGCACAGCTAGGGCAAAAAAAGCCACTGGAACGACAATGGCTGGCTGGTAATGCAATGATGATAACAAATGAATGGAGCTATATATGAAAGGCAGGTGAATAATTTGGTGGACTATGAGTTCATTTTAGCTTATACATTAGCAGCTTGTTACTTTTAACCTCTCAGGATATTTGTCTTATTAAGACTCACTACAATACTGACAAGCTATTCGTCGTCAGATGATAGCGCCACGTCTTTATCTTTAATTAATATTTTGGCTAATAATAACCCCAGTTCAAACAGTAACCACATGGGAACTGCGAGCATCAGCATTGAGACCCCATCAGGTGGCGTGACAACTGCTGCAACAGCAAAACAACCAACGACAATATAGCGCCGCTTATCTTCCAAACCTTGGATGGAGACGATACCAACCAATATCAATAGCAAGGTAACGACAGGAATCTCAAACGTTAAACCAAATACCATGAACAGCTTTAAAGCAAAACTTAAATAACTATCGATATCTGTCATTGGCAATACGTTTTGTGGGGCGAACAAAATAAAAAACTTTAAAACCCCTTTCAGTACAATAAAATAAGAAAAAGCGACCCCTGCATAAAATAAGAAAATAGAGGACGTGACGATAGGTATCGCAATTTTTTTCTCTTTTTTATATAGGCCTGGAGCGACAAACGACCAAATCTGATAAAGAATATAGGGCATTGCTAAAAACGCTGCGACAAATACTGTCAAACGTATCGGCGCCATAAAGTTGGAGGTAATATCCGTTGCAATCATCGTTGAATTGGCAGGTAACTGCGCAACCAAGGGATCTGATAAAAAGTTGTACAAGTCGCGTGAAAAGCCAACCAAAGCTAAAAAGATAATTAATATGGCCACGCATATTTTGATTAAATGGGCGCGTAGCTCTATCAAATGTTCAGTAATAGGCATGTCAATAAGCTTGCCCAGCATGTCATCAGCCTCGCTATCAGCTGAAGTATCGGTTTGAGTCTGCGGGTTATCTTCTATATCTGCTATCTTTTCCTTACGACTCTTTTGCCGTTTAAACAAACTCATTTAGGCTCCTGCTTGATGAATGAGGAGGATGCCATCGAGGTGTTTTGGTCTGCGTCATCAGCATTATCAGCGACAGTTTCATTCAAAAAATAGCTTTCTGCTTGTTCGAGCTCAGATTGACGGTCTTCCATCTCATCGATAACTTCCATCTTTGCATCCAAATCAGGATGCGAAAAATGATCATACAATAAGACATCTGCTTTATAATTGGGCAAATAGGGGGGTGCTGGCAGACGGCGCGCTTGATCATAAGCACTCAGGCGAAACCACATGTTTTCCCAAGGTCTAGTAATAATAGGAGGCGCTACGTTTTTAGGGGTGACAACAGCATCATAAAAATGCTCATCATCAAAATCTTCATTAATATAAGTCCCAGAAAATTCTTGCAACATCTCTTCATCGTCTTGTTCATAATGATAAGCAAAGGCAGCTGGGGTATTTGCTTTAGTAGAGACTGAGGTTTCCCGGTCATCTTTTGATTCTGGTTGATGGGAGTCCTGTTTTTGATAGTCAGCTGGCTTATTTATAGCGTCAAGGCTTTGATTCTGCGAATATTCAAACTCTTGCATGCTACCGCGTATCTCTGCCATCTCACGCCTCATATCTGCCTCAGTTTGACGGATTTTGGCAAGCTCTTCTTTCATCTGCTGCCGCGTCTCTGCCAAGTCAAGCTCAGCCTCTATTTCAGACTGAAGATTAGAAACCGTGCGGCGAATTTTTGCATACCACTGCCCAGCAGTACGCGCAGCTTGCGGCAGCTTTTCTGGGCCCAAGACGATCAAAGCGATAACGCCAAATAAGAGTAATTCTGAAAACCCGATATCAAACATAACTGTCAAATATATTCGTCAATATACTATTCAACGACGCTGTTGCTAAACAACCCGCATCATACCTTATGCTTATCGTCAGAGGTTTTAGGGCTGATTTCAATATCATCAACCTTTGTTCCTGTCTGCGAGTTTGTGGCAATGCCAGCATCATGATCAAGGACACGGCGCTTACGCGCATGCTCGGTCTCTTCATCTTTGACTGCTTCTTTAAAACCTTTGACTGCGCCGCCCAAATCTTTGCCAGCGTTTCTAAGTTTAGATGTGCCAAATACAACAACCACCACAACCAATAAAATCAGCCAATGGGTAATGGAAAAACTGCCCATAACGGTATCCTTATAACTTGATAAAACCAATATACACGTATAACTTTTAACTTAGCCGCCAAACAAAGCGTTGCTATGCAAGTAAGATAAAAGTAATTAAGGCTATATTATAACGCGCACCGATGGTAAAAAGGTGAAAACAATCATAATGATATACGCTTAGATTGTCTATGGCTGTCTTGCAGCTTTTTCATCAATCCCTGACAGCCCAAAACGTCGTCCCAGCTCATTCAATACTGCGTCGGACTCAATGTCAAACCATGCCAATCCGATTAACGTATGAAACCAGACATCTGCTACTTCATAGATAAGCTCATGACGGGCAGCATCATATTGATCGTGGTCTGTGCGCGCATCAAAGCTGGCAAGATCTTTTGCAGCAATGATACTTTCGGTCGCCTCTTCACCCACTTTTTCCAATATTTTATTGAGACCACGAGCATATAAGCTGGCTACATAAGAGCTGTCAGCTGCTGCTTGCTTACGTTCTGCCAAGACCCTATCAAGCTGTGGCAGTATAGCGGTATTATTATGTTTATCTATGACGCTACTATTAACAAAAGTATGCTTTTGAGTAATAGAGGGATTCATCTTATCGAGGTTTTTTGAGTCTTTCTTGTCTTTTGAAGCATAAATCTCAGTAGGGTCTTTTATTACCGCCTCGACGGTTTCCCAAACTGGTTCTGTTGCTGACATATCTAAGCGCTGATAAAAGCACGACTTACGGCCAGTATGACAAGCGATACCGCCCATTTGCGTCACGCTTAGTACAATAACATCGGCGTCACAGTCTAGATGGATATCATGGACTTGTTGTGTATGCCCTGAGGTCTCTCCCTTATGCCATAACTTATGACGAGAGCGCGAGAAATAAACCGCTGTTTGCGTTTGTACAGTTAAGGCTAAAGATTCTGCATTCATCCATGCCATCATTAAAATACGACCTGTCGCATGATCTTGCGCAATCGCAGGTATAAGGCCATCAGTATTGAATCTTACAGCAGTTAGCCAAGCAGGTATGCTCATAATCTGTCTTCTTATAAAAAGTTATTATAAAAGGGTTATTGGATAAAGACATAGCAACAACGAGGCGAAAAGCTTGCCGAATCAATTAATCATAGTCGAGACCACTTTGATCCAATGCCCCTTTGACCTCACTATTGAATGATATGGCTTTGTTTGAGCGATAATCATATTGAATAAAACCCTTACGCGCCTTTGCTACTAAGGAGCCATCATACATACGCGTCACTTTAATAGCCATTTTGCCACTTTTCTGAGATATTTGCTCGACACCCACCTCGAACAGTAGCGCTTCACGAGCGCGTACACGGCTGATGACGTTTAGCTGTAAATTACTCACGATCAATCCTTGATACTCTGAATTGATCTCGTTGATGCCTTTAGAATATAAAAATCTTACCCGCGCTTCAGACAATAAGGTAATCAAAGATTCTAACGTCAAATACTGACCGACATCAATCTCTGTATTACGTACACGCATGACTGTCTCAAAGACAAATACTCCATCGTCGAATGTAAGTTCTTGGTCTATCAACGTCATCTCCTATATCAATTATTAGAACGTCTCAGACGCCATTGTCGCCAATAAAACACAGGATAGTCTGACATTCAATCAATTTAGGAATAAGCGGTAGTTTTCTCTCACTGACCGACTTTATTTCAGTAAAAGCGTTACACTGATGTATGAGCTTTTAATAGCGACTTTTAAATAAATAACAAGTCAGTGTAGTTGGAGGATGACAACCACCTTAACAACCTTAAATGTCTCATTCGAAACTTTACTTGGCAAAATCATAGCAATTCTGCTAAAATAGCGCCTCCCACCTCGAGGCAAATAGACAACGCGTTATTTGACAACCAGGTTCTCACAAAGAAAAAGAGGCAGTCTACATGAAAGTGAAGATGAAAACCAAACGCGGCGCCGCTAAACGCTTCAAAAAAACAGCGAATGGCTTCAAGCGTAAGCAAGCATTTAAAAGCCATATCTTGACCAAGAAATCAGCTAAGCGTATTCGCCAGTTGCGCGGTCTTAAGATGGTGGACAAGTCTGACGAAGCAGCAGTTCGTCGTATGTGCCCATACATCTAATAGCCTATTGTCATCTTTATTTAATTAAAATTATTTAATTAAATATATTTGATGTTGCAATTTGATAGTGATAGTTATTATTCAATGACATTGCTATCGTGATTCGTTTAATACTGATTAACAATATCTTGGAGTAATTTATGGCCCGTGTAAAACGTGGTGTACAGGCAAATCGCCGTCACAAAAAAATCTTAAAACGTGCAAAAGGCTACTACGGTGCCCGTTCACGTGTTTATCGCGTAGCGGTACAAGCAGTGACCAAAGCTGGTCAATATGCATATCGTGACCGTCGCAACAAAAAACGTACGTTCCGTCGTCTTTGGATTGCACGTATTAATGCTGGTGCACGCTTAAACGGCTTAAGCTATAGCCGCTTTATTAATGGCATGAAAAAAGCTAACATCACAATCGATCGTCGTGTACTTGCTGACATCGCTATGCATGATGCAGCAACTTTCACCGCTTTAGTTGAAAAAGCAAAAGCGGAATTGGCCTAAATATTAACCGTCCTTTAAGTATTCAGCTTTTTTAAGTGATTGCTTGAATGGATAGCGTTAATATTGATTAATAGGTTGATATTAATAAAAGCTACCGCTAGTCGGTGGCTTTTTTTATATTAAATTATTTTATGGCGATCTTGTCAAAAATAAGCTGCGCCCTCTTCTTGCGACCTTGCACTTTTCATTGTCTAAAGTCATTATTAAAAGTTACTGTCTAAATATTCAAGTTATTCATCTAACTTATCTAAGGAGTAGTTTAGATTGATAATTTGCAATACTTGGTCAAATCTCTACAATTACCAATTACTATCATTAACAGTTCGTTTAAATCAGGAAGAATGCGTCTTATGACTACCCCTGCTGCTACCCCCGATTTGTCAGCACTACCGACCTTATCCACAGAGCTAAGCGAGCTTAATGAAGCCCAGCTCGCTGAGTTTGCCAATGCCGCTGAAGCATTAGTTTTACAAGTAACCGATGTGCGCGCGCTGCAAGATTTGCGCGTGCAATTGACTGGTAAAAAGAGCCCATTAACGGGCTGGTCAAAGCAGATGGGTAAGCTTGGTAGCGATGACAAAAAAACTTACGGCGGCTGGTTACATCAAGTCCGTAGCCGTATTCAAGATGCGTTGACGGTGCAGCAGCAAGAGCTAGAAGTGGCGGCATTAAACGCCAAGCTTGCAGCAGAGAGTATTGATATCACCTTGCCTGCGCGCGGTGGTCAAAAAGGCCATTTGCATCCTGTAACCATGATTACTCAGCGTATGCAGCAGTATTTTGTGCAAGCGGGTTTTAATGTGGCCACTGGCCCTGAAGTTGAGAGCGACTACTATAATTTTGAGGCGCTTAATATCCCGTCGCACCACCCAGCACGGGCGATGCACGACACGTTCTATTTTGATGCGCATTATTTACTGCGCACCCATACCAGCCCCGTGCAGATTCGTACCATGGAAAAGAACGAACCACCGATTCGCATCATTTGTCCAGGCCGCGTCTATCGTAATGACTCAGACCAAACCCATTCGCCGATGTTCCATCAGCTAGAAGGTTTGATGGTGACAGAATCGAGCACCTTTGCTGAGCTAAAAGGCCTAATTAGTGAATTCTTAGAAGCGTTTTTTGCCAAAGAATTAACCGTACGTTTTCGTCCGTCATTTTTCCCATTTACTGAGCCTTCTGCTGAAGTTGATATCTTGGATGACAATGGTAAATGGCTTGAGGTCATGGGCTGCGGTATGGTCCATCCGCAAGTGCTCACCAATTGCGGTATTGATAGCGAAAAATACACGGGGTTTGCTTTTGGAATGGGTATTGAGCGCTTTGCGATGCTGTATTACGGTATCGACGATTTGCGCCTGTTTTTCCAAAACGACGTACGCTTCTTAAAACAGTTTGGCTAGATGGTCGTTATTAATACGTCACCCTTTATTCCAAAATCTTTATTATAAAATTCTGATCCGAGATATTTATGAAAATTAGCGAACAGTGGCTACGTCAATGGGTAAACCCTAACAATAGCAGTGAGCAATTGGCTGAACAGTTAACGATGGCAGGGCTTGAGATTGACGATCGCTTTGCAGTCGCCCGCACTTTTAGTGGTGTAATCGTCGGTGAAGTCATCAGCGTCGAGCAGCATCCCGATGCCGATAAATTGCGCGTGACACAGGTTAATATTGGTGCATCTGAACCGCTACAAATTGTTTGCGGTGCACCCAATGTGACGGTTGGTATGAAAGCGCCCGTTGCGACCGTTGGTGCCGTTTTACCTTCTGATAATGGTGCAAGTTTTGAAATTAAAAACGGCAACCTACGCGGTGTTGACTCTAACGGTATGCTGTGCGGTGCCTCTGAAATTGATTTAACCGATAGCATCGACGGTTTGCTTGAACTGCCTAGTGACGCACCGATTGGCATGGATATCCGTGAGTATCTGGGTTTAGACAATCAGATACTAGATATCTCTATCACGCCAAACCGTGGTGATTGCTTTAGCGTGCGCGGTATTGCTCGTGAGCTATCGGTCATTAACGATTTGCCGATGCAGTTGCCTAAGATTCCTGCTAATGTCGAAGTTACAAATAACAGTGCTGACACTACTACGCCAGCAGTAGCGGTAAGCGCGGTTGAAGCGTGCCCACGCTATTTACTCCAGTCAATCAGCAATATTGATCGTAGCATCGATACGCCAAAGTGGATGCAAGATGCATTAGTACAGTCAGGCCTGCGCTCGCACAACTTTTTGGTCGATGTGACCAACTACGTGTTGATGGAACTCGGTCAACCGCTACATGCGTTTGATGCTGATACCATTGAAGGCGATATCGTAGTACGTTTGGCAGAGCCTGCTGAGACCATTACTTTATTAAATGAGCAAACCATTACCTTAACCGGCGATGAGTTGGTCATTGCTGATGATAAAGGTGCATTGGCACTTGCGGGCATCATGGGCGGCCAGCGCAGTAGCGTCACTGATAGCACCACGAATATTGTCTTAGAAAGCGCCTTTTTTAATCCATTAGCTATCGCTGCACGCGCACGCCGTTTTGGTCTGCATACCGATGCCTCACAACGCTTTGAACGTGGGGTGGATTTTGAATTGCCAGAGCTGGCACTGGCACGCGCTGTTGATTTGATTACGAGCGTCACGAACTCGCAAGCTGGAAAAATAGTTAAGGTAGAAAATAGTGAGCACTTGCCAGCACGTACGCCGATTACTTTGCCAATCACAAAAGTCCGTGATGTCATCGGTATTGAGATTGAGCCTGCCGTCATGGTGCGTATCTTGACTCAATTAGGCTTTGAGGTAGAGCAGCAAGCAGATAGCCTGATTTGCAAGCCACCATCTTATCGCTTTGATATGAGCATCAAGGAAGATTTAATTGAAGAGATTGCGCGTATTTACGGTTATGACAATATCCCAAGCGTCTTGCCTCATTTGCAAGTGAGCATGGATTATGATGATACCGCAGACTTGACGCATGACATGAAGCTAGCGCTGGTCAATAATGGTTATATGGAAGCCATTAGCTTTAGCTTTAGCGATGCAAAAATAGAAGCTCTGCTCTATGATAAAGCGCTCGGAGAAGTGTTGGCACTGGCCAATCCTATCTCTAGCGACTTGGCCGTGATGCGCCGTACTCTGCTCTCAAGCTTATTGCCATGTGTCCAATATAACCTCAATCGGCAGCAGCCGCGTGTCCGTTTTTTTGAGACGGGTCTTAGCTTTGTAGGTCAAAGTATTATCGAGTTGGTACAAACCCCAAGTATTGCTCTGGTTGCAGTCGGCGATGTTTGGGATGAGCAAGCATATCAAAACCGTGCTCTAGACTTTTATGATCTCAAGCATGATATTGAGCAGTTATTACCTGCGCAAATCGATAGCACGCGTATTCGCTATGAGCGTAGTGCGCTTGCCTTCTTGCATCCAGGTCAAAGCGCCAAGCTCTATATCGATGATCAGTATGTCGGCTGGCTAGGTCAATTGCACCCTAATACGGCCAAGCAGTTAGACTTGCCAGCGACTTGGGTGGCTCAATTGTCACTTGCGCCATTATTGACCTTGGTGCGTGAACAGCATGCCATCACCACGCCAAGTAAATTCCCACAAGTGCGTCGCGATATCGCCATCTTAGTCGATAGTGACATCAGCTTACAAATATTGGAGTCAACAATACGCGCAGCAGCTAGCGAGCTGTTGAACGATTTATGGCTGTTTGATGTCTATCAAGGTGATAAAGTACCGACTGGTCAACGTTCTTTAGCTTTTGCTTTGGTGTGGCAAGATAAGTCGCAAACATTGTCTGATGAGGCGGTGAAAGCAGCAACTGACAAGGTCATTCAAGCATTAACTGAGCAACATAGCGCACAGTTACGTGACAGCTGATTGTTTATTACAGGCTACTATATTTAGCTAACTGTTTATTAATAAAGCGTTTTATTTTAGAATTTGTGAAAAGTAGCGCAAAAATACTTTATAATGCCTAAAATTAATTTGAAAAGACGGTTATAAACAATTTTCTTCAACATAGTAGTCAGGCGACTAGACTACAACACCACGACATAGCATAGGAGTCGTACTGTGAGCACCTTAACCAAATCTGACATGATTGAGCATTTGATGAATCATCTTAATCTGACACGCCAAGAAGGCCGCTGTGTGGTTGAGAACTTTTTTGACGAATTATCGGACAGTTTGATTGAAGGTAAAGAGGTCAAGCTTTCAGGATTTGGTAATTTTGAGCTCAAAGATAAGAACAGTCGCCCAGGTCGTAATCCTAAGACAGGAGAACCAGTTGCCGTATCAGCGCGTCGTGTCGTTACCTTTAAAACAGGACAAAAATTTCGCCAAAAAGTTGATGAACGCTTATTCGATGCCTAGCTATTAACGTATCGATCTTGTTTTAAACTAGCTATATTATCATTCTTATTATTTCTCATTTTAATAAGCAGAGCCTCGATCTTATCGAGGCTTTTTTTTGTTGATTTTTTTAGTGTTGATTTTAATTGAAACACTACCGTATCAAAAACTCATTAACTGCCATTTATTGAGAATATTCAATAGAGATAATAAACAATAGTTTAATATCATTAAGAATAGCTATATTCATTGGCATGTCTCTTGCACTATAAAGAGATACGAAAATTTATTTGATCAATACAATTTAAAATCTATCGTAGCTGTTTCACTCGGTAATAACTGATTTCAGTCATCATTTTAATAATGCAGTCCAGATTGAATATGAGTTTTCGTTTCATAATAAGTTTTTTCGTAGCGCAATTCTTGGAACAGGGCTGAGCTGTTCTATTGCTCAGAGCATAAAAACTTATTTGAATAACACATCCTTATCATAGTGCTTATTTAAATGATGGCAATGGGTTTAAAAAATGAATAATAATGATGTATTTCAAAAGAGTGATATTGGTCGTCAAGAAATCAAAAATCAAAGTTTGGGTGTGCTACCGCGAGAAGCGAGAACATTACTCATTATGATTGATGGTAAAAAGACTTACCAAAATTATATTGATTCCCTTAATACAAGCAAAATGTTTGCCGAGTTTGGCGGAGTCGCACCACTTTTCGAGTTACTCCTAGACTTTCAATGCATTGAAACCATTGATGCTGCATCACAAGTGTCGCCACCTACGATGAACAAACCTACTGTGAGCCCAGCACCAGAAAAACCGATTTCATTTACGGAAAAGGTAAAGACACTAGAGCCTCAATCTTCTGGTGTGAGTGGTGAAGCTGAGTTTGACTTTGCATTAAATAAGCAAGCGCCAAACGAGGATGGGACGTCAGGTGGTTTTTTTAAGCGTAAAGCACCCAATGCCAATTATGAGACATTAAAATCAGAGCTGGCCACTTATATCGAAAAAAACGCACCACCTGGGGAGGCTTGGGGTTACTTACTAAATTTGGAACAATGCAGCGATACGCAGCAGCTGTTAGCGTTAACTCAAGACATTCAAAGTACAACAGATGGCAATTTATCAAGAGATATGGGCGAATTTTCTAAAAAAATCCAACGTCAACTTTAACATTTTTATCGCAGCTAGTAGTTTAGCTGTCTATTTTTAACAAAATACAGTAAATCAATCGGAGTATTAAATGGGACTAGCTGAACTTTCAGAAGAGAATAATTCAAAAATGCTACATGGTGAGCACATTATTCTACGTTTAACTTATATTAGCCGTTATAACAACCATAACGCAAATGGCGAGGTGACGCGTATCCTTGCGCAAGCCCAGCAAAATAACGAGCGTAACGGTATTACAGGAGCTCTAGTCTTTAATCATAATTATTTTTTGCAAAGTATTGAGGGTGCAAGACCTATTATCAATGAATTGCTACGTAAACTGATTAAAGATGATCGACATTTTTCGTTGCAAGTAGTTGAATGCTGCGAAGTCGAACAAAGACGCTGGAGTAAGTGGTCAATGAAATACTTGATTCCTAGCGATGAAAATAAAGGCTACGCGCTTAAATTTTCAACAGGGGCACATTTTAACCCCTATTTAATGAGTACACCGCAAATTATGATGTTGATTGATACTTTATCGACCCTTGATGAGCAGCAACAAGAAGATAAAAGCATCCCTAAAAAGAAAAAATCTTGGTTTTCAATCGGCTAATTATAGTCAATACCATTTATTATATAAGAGATAAGATATGGCACAATCTAATTCAGATGCCCACATTCTAGTGAGCATGACCTATGCTAGCCGCGCGAATCCAGACGTATCTGCTAAAGATTTCAATGAAATTCTACAGCAAGCACAACACAATAACGCAGCCAATGGTATTACTGGCATGCTTATTTTCAACAAAAATTACTTTTTGCAAACTATTGAAGGACCAAGAGCACAAATAAACCGCTTATTGTATGCCTTAATTGCAGATCAACGCCATCATGATCTACAAGTCATCGAAACCCACGAATTGACCCATAGAGAATGGGCAAAATGGTCAATGAACTATGCATCTCCGACTGAATCAAATGCAGCCGTATATCTTAAATACTCTACTACGGTCGATTTTAATCCGTACCTATTGGGAGCTGAGTCAGCACGTCATTTGATGCGTGAGCTTAGTACCCAGCGAGACTAGTAGAGTATTCATAATACTCAAACCCAATTTTTTATTCACATTTTCATTGATTGAACCATCAATAGCCATGCTACTGGTATAAATTTTTTCTTTTGACTGCTAATACAGAGGCGGTGCAAAATTTATATCATATGTCAGTAGTATGGACTCAGTTTTAAAAGGATTCGGCTATAGGAAGAGACATCACTGATATTTCATAAATCTTCTTTGTGGTTGGATCAATAATAATAAAGCTAAAAAATACAGAACAGGTCTACGTCATCATTTAGGCGTAGCATAGGAGTCATACTGTGAGTACTTTGACCAAATCTGACATGATTGAGCATTTAATCAATCATCTTAATTTAACGCCCCAAGAGGG
Source organism: Psychrobacter sp. (assembly GCA_029264635.1). Lineage (GTDB taxonomy): Bacteria > Pseudomonadota > Gammaproteobacteria > Pseudomonadales > Moraxellaceae > Psychrobacter. The sequence continues at coordinate 12,658 of JARIAA010000221.1, forward strand.
TCGTTGCTTAGTAGAAAGTTTTTTTGATGAATTATCAAGCAATTTGATTGATGGAAAAGAGGTCAAGCTATCAGGCTTTGGGAATTTTGAGCTTAAAGATAAAAAAAGCCGTCCAGGCCGTAATCCCAAAACAGGTGAACCTGTCGCCGTATCGGCACGTCGAGTAGTGACTTTTAAAACAGGGCAAAAATTTCGTCGAAAGATTGATAAGAGGTTAGATAACCATTAGGCTTAATGGTTTCAAAGTCAAGTCATTGAAAAACAGTAGGTATTGATTAACAAATCTATTGTTATAATAAATTTATTTTAAAAGTTTTATGACAAAGCTGATAGAAATTTTTGTAGCATTGAAACTGCGCAGGTAAAGCAAAATTTTTTATTAGCCATGCTTACAGATAAAATATATAACAAGTTTATTTTGTATGCGCTATAGTACTTAAAAGTATTTTTTGGTACTCTATTCTGCTATTAAGTTTTACCCATAAAAAAAGAGAGCACAGGCTCTCTTTTTCATAACAATGTATGCATTATATGAATAATAAAACTTATTGAGCTGGTTCTTCAACAACAACTACTTCATCAGCTGCGTCAACAGCAGCAGTATCAGTTTCGCTAGCCATATCTACGCTAGTAGTCGTACCATCAACAGGAACTTCAGCATCGATCTCGTTAGTAGCAGTAGCAGCTTGTGCTTGAGCGATATCCGCTTCAGCAGCGGCAACAGCAGCTTCAGCTTCAGCTGGAGCAACTTCGCCTTCAGCAGCAGCTTCGTTTAGCTCTTCAGACGCATCTTGCACTTCTTCTTGTGCATCAGACAAATCTTCAGCAGCGTTTTCTTTATTGCTATCACAAGCAGTTAAGCCCATAGATGCAGCCATAATACCAGCTAAAGCAAGTAACTTAAGTTTCATAAGGTTTTCTCCGGAATAATAAAATGAGCAGTAACTACGACAAAGGGTTGACAATCGAATTGCTTCGAAAGTCAACTATTCTTAATCACAGCTATTCAGCTTTCACGCATTCTATAGGTTTTTTTTTCAAATGAAAAGAGCTTGTACAATTAAATTACAATAAAAGAGTAAATAAATCTTATTAAAGTTGTTTTTACTAAAGATTTCAATAAAACTTAAGAAAGTGCTTTATGTTTAGCCGATTAAAATAAAGAGTAACTGGCACTAGCCATCAACACGGCTACTAAAATTTTATCAATCTGGAAATATTTTGTAGTAAAATAGACGATAAATGTTTGTGAAGATATTTATTCGTGAGCTAACAAAAATCAGTATATTGTATAAATAATTATGCAAACAATACCTAATCAATGGTTGATTACAAAAACTGTCTTTTAATAAGGTATAAATAATCAATAAGCTAGATTACAGTAGGAGTCGTTTGAAAGATTATAAGTGATATTCAACTATTACAATAAACCACTAATATTCACTATAAGCATTAAAAAAACAGACTTTAATCGATCTATCGTAGAGCATATAAAGAGTCATTGAAACACAAAAATACTCTGACGGATTGTGCGTAGTAGTGAGATTTAACGGTATGTTAAGAAAATTTATATTAATAATACCTTGTAATGCATGTGTTTTTTTATTTGGGATTAACTATATATACTTAAGGGACTTATTATGAAATGGCAGGGTAGACGAGGCAGCTCTAATGTACGTACGAGCAGCGGTGGCGGTAAAATGGTCGGCGGTAGTATCGGCGGTATTATTATTGCTGGTATTTTATGGTTAGTGTTTGGTGTAAATCCGATGACTGCCCTACAGACTGGTCAAGTAGTAGCGGGTGGAGGCGGTAATACATCGACTGAGATTGCGACGGACGACGATCGTGACACGCAATTTGTCAAAGTGGTGTTGGCGGATACAGAAGAGGTCTGGCATCAAATATTTAATGAGGGGGGCCAAACTTATCAAGAGCCTTCACTAATACTCTTTAATGGACAAGTTAATTCCGCTTGTGGTAGTGCTACTGCGGCGACAGGACCTTTTTATTGCCCTGGTGATCAAAAGGTCTATTTAGATACTTCATTTTTTGCAGAGATGCGTCAAAACCTTGGTATTACTGGCGATCAGCAGGGGTCAGGTGATATTGAGAACCAAGGCAGAGCAGGCGATTTTGCTCAAGCCTATGTCATCTCGCATGAGGTTGGTCATCATGTGCAGACGCTATTAGGTATCACTCAGCAAGTCAATGAAGCGAGTCGTCAGGTAAACAAAGTACAGGCTAATAAGTTGTCAGTATTGCAAGAGCTACAAGCAGATTGCTTTGCGGGTGTTTGGGCAAACCGTAATCAGCAGCGCGTACAGTTTTTAGAACCTGGAGACATAGACGAGGCAATTAATGCTGCAAGTCAAATTGGTGATGATCGTCTTGCGCGTGCTAGCGGCCGGGCTGTAACTCCAGATAGCTTTACACATGGCACAAGTCAACAACGGGTGAATTGGTTCACTCGCGGTCTTGAAAGTGGTAATGTACAGTCTTGTGATACCTTTAGTGGGGCATTATAAATCTATCAGAATACATCTATTACTTTGTCTCTGCCCATAAAAGAAGCCTACCATATAGATGGTAGGCTTCTTTTATTTAAGGTTTACCTATCTAAATAAATAAACTTAGATAAGAGCAGCTTAGTTCTTTTTGTTATTATCAAGAATGTAAGCGCCAGCGCCGCCTACTGCACCACCCGCTAAATCACCACGAGCGATGTCTTTACTGTTGCCGCCACTTCTAATAAGCGCGCCAGCAGCTGCGCCAGCAGCCGTACCTTTGGCAGTATTACTTAGACCACTGTTATAACCACCGTACCCACCAGTTGAGTTACAACCAGTCATAATTAAAGCTGAGCTTGCAAGAGCAGTCAATGCGATCGATTTAGCAAATTTCATAATATCACCTATTAAATGAACAAAAGTAAAATGAATATAACTTGAATTATAAAGGCATACTTATACTCTAAACAATATTAGCCTACTATCTCTTTCATAGTCGTAGTAAAAACGCTAATCTTTGCAAATAAAGTGTAATATATGTTGCCTCACTGTATCAGTGGTAATGCTTTCACCTAGATATCTTATATTATTATAGAAGATACGCGAGCTGATCTAAAATTAGACTCAAGTTGAACAAAAAGGACCGCATAACAGCGGTCTTTTTAAAAAAATGAAGATTTAAAGAATAGATGTTATTAATTTTGTGATTTGCGTTTCATTTGCTCAAAGAACTCATCGTTAGTCTTCGCTTCTTTTAGACGATCAAGTAAAAACTCAGTCGCTTGGACGCCATCCATCGGTTGCAATAGCTTACGCAGTATCCAAACCTTGCGCAGTTTGTCCTCGTCAAGTAAACGCTCTTCACGGCGAGTGCCAGATTTTTTAATGTTAATCGCTGGGAAAACACGTTTTTCGGCCAAATCACGCTCAAGAGTAATCTCTTGGTTACCTGTACCTTTGAATTCTTCAAAGATAACACTGTCCATTTTACTACCCGTATCGATAAGCGCGCTGGCAATAATCGTTAAGCTGCCGCCTTCTTCAACGTTACGTGCAGCACCAAAGAAGCGTTTTGGACGCTCAAGGGCATTGGCATCCAAACCACCCGTCAATACTTTGCCCGATGAGGGAATGACCGTATTGTAAGCACGGGCCAGACGAGTAATAGAGTCAAGTAAAATGACGACATCTTGTTTGTGCTCAACCAAACGTTTGGCTTTTTCAATGACCATCTCAGCGACTTGTACATGACGCTGGGGCGGTTCATCAAACGTTGAGGCGACCACTTCACCGCGTACGGTACGTACCATCTCTGTCACTTCTTCTGGGCGCTCATCGATTAATAACACAATCAAATAGCACTCAGGGTTATTACGAGTGATTGCTTGGGCAATGGTCTGTAATAGTACCGTTTTACCTGCTTTAGGTGGTGCGACGATAATAGAACGCTGACCTTTACCGATAGGGGCTATCAGGTCGATAATACGACCAGTCAAATCCTCGGTCGTGCCGTTTCCTGATTCAAGTTTTAGGTGCTCTGTTGGAAATAATGGCGTCAAATTCTCAAAAATAAGCTTATGACGTGAGCGATCTGGAGTGTCAAAGTTGATCTCGCCCACTTTTAATAGCGCAAAATAACGTTCGGAGTCCTTTGGCGGACGAATGGTACCTGCGATACTGTCGCCCGTTTTTAGGCTAAAGCGTCTTATTTGGCTTGGGCTGACATAGATGTCATCAGGCCCTGCTAAGTAGGAGCCTTCTGATGAGCGCAAAAAACCGAAGCCATCTGGGAGGACTTCAAGTACGCCATCGCCATAAATAGCTTCACCATTACGAGCATGCGTTTTAAGGATAGCAAAGATGATGTCTTGTTTACGGCTACGCGCCATATTGTCAAGGCCCATTTCTTTAGCGATAGCCAAAAGCTCGGCAATTGATTTTTTCTTTAGTTCAGTTAAATTCATAGATAGGTCATTAACGATTTATCGGGTGAGAACTGCCATTAGCAGCACAGCCCACGACATTGATTAAAACAACGCTAGTGTAGCGATAGGATGTGTGCACAGAGTTGAGCGTTATATAGCATTGAAATATATGTACTAGATTATCATCAGCTACGCAAAAATGTGTCGGGATGACAAATAAGAATATAAACAAGGCTATATAAGAGTCTGCGAAGAGACCTCAGTATTAGTAATTTTATTCAGTAAAACAACTGTGTTTTGTGTTGATAAACACGAGGAGAATAGCGACAAGACGCTTAGGAAAAATATTATGTTTTTCTTGTCAGCAGACTATACGGTTTTCAAGTTAGACTTGTCAATTATTTTTGTTAAAAAGTTTGCATATTTGACTTTTTTTCCGATAAAGCAATGAAAAAGCCATCATCTTGTACATATAATGGCCATTTTCAATGATTTTTTGCGCTGTGCAAATAAACCATCAAAGTATTTATAAATGTTTATCAAGCACTTTGGCAAGCTCAGATTTTGGTTGTAAGCCCATGACGGAATCTACTTTTTCGCCATCTTTAAAAACAAATAACGTTGGGATATTACGGATACCAAAACGGCTGGCTGCTTGTGGGTTATTATCCACATCAACTTTGACGATTTTTACTTTGCCTTGATAGTCGTCCGCCAAATCTTCTAAAATAGGCGCAATTGATTTACAAGGACCGCACCAAGTTGCCCAAAAATCTACCAATACAGGAACATCAGATTGGAGGACGTCTTGATCAAAATTTGCATCGGTTGTATTAACAATAAGGTCTGACATAGTGATTCTCTCTTGTTGTGTCCTCTTTAGCATTGGGTGATTAGAGACGATTCGGTAGAGTCAGTAAAAGCACTCATTGATAGAACGGTTTAACCAGTTATCACTAAAGAGCAGTGGAGTGAAGGTGAAAATGTGCCATCATATTAGCACGTTTGTTAAGTCTTAACAGACAGGCGGTAGTTAAAATGTTTAACAACTCATATTAGTACAATAAATCGAAACACAATTTAACAGAGGCTGCATCATTGGTATCGAAGTTCAAAGTGGAGCTGATATGTTTTTAATGCCAGTCACTTTATCTTGTAACTTTGCCGTAATAAACAGATAGATCATTCAATCATACTTTTTTCACTCATTCAAACCAACTTATATAAGTAGCTATCTTTATGCCTTTTACTGATGACGCCATCCATGCTATGAATCAACAAGAATTGCAATATCCAAGAGAGTTTTTTAAAACCTTTGCGCAAGACATAACCGTTTATGAAGACGCGGATATTTGGGTAGTAGATAAACCTGCAGGCCTACTGAGTGTCAATGGTAAAACTCTAAAGGTGAGTTTGCTGGCGCGACTTGAGCGTGCCAATCCTGAGGTAAAGCTCATTCATCGATTAGATATGGACACCTCAGGGCTGCTTATTTTTGCAAAAAATGCGGCGGCCCAAAGCAATATCAGTAAACAGTTCATTGATAGATTGCCGCAAAAGACCTATGAGGCTCGGGTCTTCGGCACATGGCAGAAGGTTGGTGCAACTGGCGAAATCTCAGTACCAGTGCGTTATGAACCAACGATGAAACCTCGTCATATCGTTGATCATAACTGGAGCAAGAATGCTTTGACATTATATGAAGTACTTACTCATGAGCAATGTCAGGGTCAAGCAGTAACACGGGTCGCTTTAAGACCGGTGACTGGGCGTAGTCATCAGCTGCGCGTACATATGGTGCATGCTGGTCATGTCATTATCGGCGATTCTATTTATGCTGAGGGGCAGGCGCTGGACATTGCACCACGTTTGAACTTACATGCCCAGCAGCTACGCCTCAAACATCCTGTGCTTGGCGCTTGGATGGACTGGGAAAGTACAGTACCTTTTTAACAATACTTATCAAAGCATTGAGTCAAATAGCTAAATGATGATAGTGAACACCTGTGAACAGGAGAGTCAGATATTCTTTATTATATAAAGAAGTATTAAATTACTATAGATAAGATTGTCTCGGTTTAATGCTACGGCAAATAGCATTAAATCGGGCTACTGCTATATTCGTTAAGGATAATAAGTCATTATAAAAGGAGAGGGTTATGGTTGGTATCATCTCATTACAAGCAAAGACTCATAAAGAAGCACATCTCAATACCAGCAAGCGTGCAAATAACCATAACAATGCCAAAACCAAGAAAGGGTTAAAAGGCTTATTTGCTCGCTCAAAACCGCAATCCGTAAAACCTGCTGATTATGACGTGTTAATTATTGGGGCAGGTATTTCTGGTATCGGCATGGGGTGCCGCTTACAGCAAAGCCATCGTAAGCTGTTTGGTCATAAGCACTTTATAAAAAAGACAAATAAGTTGCATAACAATAAAGCAACTGAGCCATTTGTCATCCTAGAAAAACGGACGGACTTAGGCGGTACATGGGATTTATTTACTTATCCTGGTATTCGCTCGGACTCTGATGCGCTCACCTTTGGCTATAGTTTTCGACCTTGGCTAGATCATAAAATGCTGGCAAAGGGTGACGATATAAAAAGCTATATTGCGGATACCGCTCGCGAGTTTGAGATTACCCAGCATATTCGTTATCAGCATGAGGTGCAGCAGCTGTCTTGGTCCAGTATCACAAAGCAGTGGACAGCTATGGTCAAAGACAATGCTGGTGGCGAGATATTTACGATGACCGCCAATTTCGTCGTTGGGGCGACAGGTTACTATGATTACGCTGCAGGGTATCAACCACATTTTACGGATGAAGCACAGTTTCAAGGGCAAATAGTGCACCCACAGCATTGGCAGAATACCGATTATGATGATAAAAAAATTATTATTATTGGTAGCGGTGCAACGGCAATGACCTTGTTGCCAGCTTTAGTAGATGAAGAAGCAGATAAGTGCGCGCGTCATGTAACGATGCTGCAGCGCTCACCAACCTATGTGGCAAGTGTACCTGGTGATGATCACGCGCTTGATTGGCTGTCGGGTAAGTACTCACCCTTATCAAAACATCAGGCTTATACTTTGTTGCGTACACGCAATGTGCTTATGCAACAAGGCGTTTATCAAGCGGCGGTTCATATGCCCAAAGTTGTAAAAGCGGCATTAAAGCATGGGGTCAAAAAAGAGCTGAAAGGTAGCGGTGTCGATGTTGCGCACTTTATGCCTGCCTATAATCCATGGGATGAGCGCCTGTGTGCGGTCCCTGATAGTGATTTATTTGTTGCACTGCATGGAACGCGAGCAGAAGTAGTCACTGATCAAATTGACCGTTTTACACAGACAGGTATTGCCCTAAAATCAGGCAAGCATATAGACGCTGATATCATCGTAACGGCAACGGGTCTTAAGTTGCAGATGCTTGGCGGGGCGGCATTGTATGTCGATGGGCAGCTGGTCGATGTGGGCGCACAGATGACTTATAAAGCGGTGATGCTAGAAGAGGTGCCTAATATGGCCGTATTATTTGGTTATACCAATGCTTCATGGACGCTAAAGATTGATCTTGCGTGCCAATATGTAGTCAGAGTACTGAGTTATATGAAGAAGCATCAGTATGACATAGTCTGTCCGCAGTCGACAACGGAGCACGAGCAAGCACAGGTGCAGCCTGATACGGTACTTGGTGCGCTATCAGCAGGTTATGTACGCCGTGCCAAAGACGAGCTACCAAAACAAGGAGATCGCTATCCTTGGCAGGTGACGAACCATTATTTAAGTGACCGTGTCATGCTCAAATACCGTAAAATTAAAGACGACTGGTTAGAGTTTAGTCGCTGAAACGCTATCGATGATTATCGATAAAGTCCGTAACTTGTTTGCTTAGTATCTGCCACAAGGTTTCTTGCGCGCTTTTGCTGCCCCAAGCATTATGTGGACTAAAGATCACGCGCGGATGGTCGCTAATGCTAAGTAGTGGGTCGTCTTTAGTGACAGGCTCTTGCCATCTGGAGACACTTTGTTTTTGTGGTCTGATCACCAGTTCTTTACCTAAAACAGAAAAGACACCAAAGACATTGATAGAGGAAAAAGAATATTGAGACAGTCCTAAGAATTGGACTGTTGGCTCTGTTATCTGTGATGGATGACATTTCTCCTTCATTTATTCACATCTAATGTTTGATGTGTACCCATAGCTTTCTTTTGAAATGGGAATAATGGTCACAATAGTGTTTAGTGAGCAAGGACATGAGCCACATAGTTGCTAATTACCCTATGATGAAGAAAGTCATTTCTAATATATCTCTTGGATCTCTGCTAC
>JARIAA010000229.1 GCA_029264635.1 Psychrobacter sp.
CGCTTGCCGCTGGCAACACGATTGTTCTAAAGCCATCGGACACGACTCCAGATTCTACGCTACTGATGGCAGAGATTGCAGCAGAGTTCCTGCCTGAGGGCACGTTTAACGTAGTGCTAGGTGACGGCAAAACGGGTGCTTTAATATCAAGCTCGAAAGTGCCTGGGCTGGTGGCGATTACAGGTTCCGTACAAGCGGGTAAGGCGGTCGCCGCCGCCGCTGCAAAGAATCTGACTCGAGTGCATTTGGAGCTGGGAGGCAAGGCACCTTGTGTGGTCTTTGATGATGCTGATCTAGATGCAGCTGCGACTAACCTTGCTCAGACAGGCTTCTTTAATGCCGGTCAAGACTGCACGGCATCTACTCGGCTCCTTGTCCATGAATCTGTTCACGAAGATTTTCTTGCTAAGCTCGTTAAGGCGGCCAAAGATACAGCTTATGGAACCCCAGAAAAGGAGGATATCCTTTATGGGCCACTGAATAATGCCAATCAACTTGAACGGATTGAAGGTTTACTGGAGCGCCTACCTGACCATGCTACGGTAGCAACTGGCGGCAAGCGGGCAAGCGATATGCCAGGGTTCTTCTTCGAGCCGACCGTAGTCGATGGTTTGCGCCAAGACGATGAGATGATTCAGGATGAGATTTTCGGACCTGTTATCACGGTGCAGACGTTTTCGACGGAGGAGAAGGCAGTGCGCATGTCCAATGATGTAGAGTATGGGCTGGCCTCTTCAGTGTGGACAAAGGATCACGCGCTGGCATTAATGGTATCGCGAGATCTGGATTTTGGGTGTGTATGGGTCAACTGCCACATCCCGCTTGTCGCAGAGATGCCTCACGGTGGCTTTAAAAACTCTGGCTACGGCAAAGATCTGTCTAGATACGGTGTAGAGGAGTACACTCGGATTAAGCATGTCATGAGCTCCATGGAATGATTGCCAACTTAATACAGAATGGAATATAAAAGGAGACAATCGACATGACCGACATTCGTGAACTTGTAGTGACTGCCGACCGAGAATTGTTTACTGAGCATGATGTGACTACTTTAGATCGTCACTTTTCAGCCGATTATGTCGAGCATTCCCCGCTTGTCGCAGACGGCTTACAGGGGTTAAGAGATCTCGTCGCTGGCGCGCCCGACATGCGCCATGATGTGGCGCGCGTCCTTGTGGATGAGGCAAAAGGGTTAGTCGCTTTGCATGGCTAGTACCCAGGGCTTGCTCCAGATGAGTTGTACGTTGGCTTTGATATTTATCGCGTTGCTGATGGCAAGATTGTTGAGCACTGGGATGGACTTGTCACCGAGACACCGCTCAATGAGTCTGGTCATACTCAATTAGATGGACCGACTGAGGTCGATAAGTCAGCGGACACCGAGGCCAACCGTGCACTTGCAAAAAAGGTGTGGCATACTTTTTTGCAAGCGCAAGATTATCATTCTATGATCAAATTTGCGCGTCCAGATGGTACATTTACGCAGCACTCTGGCGACATCGCCGATGGTGTTACCAACATGATTGAGTTTTTAAAAAAGCTAAAACAAGAGGGTAGCGCACTGATCTATGACACGTTGCACCGCACTGTCGCTGATGGAAACTTTGTCTTGACGCACTCCGAGGGCTCGATTGGTGGCGAGCGGCATTCATTCTGTGAGCTGTGGCGCATTGAAGATGGTCATGTGGTCGAATTGTGGATGCGATTGCGCCCGTGCTACCTGATGATGAACTTGCGCATCGCCACGGTGCATTTATATCGACAGAGTTTTGAGGAGTCGTACCCTTTTTATCTAAGTAATCAATTTATCTAAATAACTAATTTATCAAGTTTTATTTAGTTAAAAAGTTCTTGTTGTTTCAGTAGTATGGAACTGCTTCTTTGCAAAGAAGCGGTTCCATTTTTGTATTAAATACACCTTCCATGAGCTATTTAATCTCAAATAGCAAATAAGCTATGCCGAACGTTTATGCTGAAAGCCTAAGCGTTGCTCGATTTGTTCAGCCAGCTCGATAAGTACCGCGCTGACCTCGTTGCGCTTGGATTCATACTCGACTTGCAAAAAGCTGACGGCCATGCCAGCGACGGCATTGCCAGAAGCATTGCGAATATAAGTTCCTAAACAGTACATACCCTCACGCAGCTGCCCATCGTCTAAGGAGATACGACTGCTATGAATCGCGGCCAACTCATCAGATAAGCTGGCAAAATTATCGACGCCGTTTGGCGTGATGGGTTTAGGGAAGTTGCCTTCATATAATGTTTCAATGGTATCTATGGGTAAAGTGGAGAGCATAGCTTTGCCAGTCGCTGAAAATACGGCAGGGACACGGACACCTGCACGAAAAGTAAAACCGAGCGGGGCAGGCGCCTCATGACAAGCCAAAAACACCACTTCACCCAAGTCCAGCTTCGATAAAGTAACGGTATGTTGTAGCAAGACAGGATAGTGCACAATAAAGTCTTTAAATAACTGTATCACCCCTTGCTCTTGCTCATATTTACCTGCCCAGTACATGAGATATGAGCCCAAATGAAAACGGTTTTCAGTATCTTTGTAGATGACGTGTTTGGTTAACAAGCTTTGCAAAATATTATGGGTTGAGCTGCGAGCAAGCCCCAATTCTTTAGCGATATAAGCTGCTGTTAGTGGCTGAGAGCTTGCCGTAATCAAGTCTAAAATCTGAAAGGTTTTGTCTAATGCAGGGACGGCAGTCGTGCTCATAAGTAGCCCATAAAAGTAAGTAAAACTCAGGATGAATAACGAGGCAGATTTAAATCGTCATAAAAGTAATAATAGGGGTTGCAAAAGGTATCTTATCGTTCCTATAATGATGTCTCATATATGGAATTTATGTTCAGTATATTGAACAATATAACCGTTATCAATAGTTATTTATAGATAATTTTTTATTAAAACGTTTTGGTCAAAGAGACGTTTTATAAGATTGGTTTTAACCGCTGTTTTATTTTTCATCATCAATAGTGACCAACATAATAGACAAGGAGCGTCACCATGTCACCATCGTCATCTACGCTACAATTATCAAATCCAGACCTACTCAAACAGCACTGCCTAATCAAAGAGGGTTGGCACGGCGCAAGCGATGAAGCGACCATTGACGTAAGCAATCCATTTAACGGTGAAGTGATTGGCTCTATCCCAAGTCTTAGCAGTGCAGACGTGAATGATGCGGTTGCTTATGCTCATGACGTACAAGGCGCTTGGGCGGCCAAAACCCCACAAGAGCGTTCTGATTTATTACAAAAATGGGCCGATCTCATTGATGCTAATAAAGAGGATCTTGCTATCATTATGACGGCTGAACAAGGCAAGCCTTTAACAGAATCACGCGGCGAGATTGGGTATGCCAATAGTTTCATTCGCTGGTTTGCCGAAGAAGGCAAACGCGTTTATGGCGATGTCATTCCTGCCAATAAATCACAACTGCGCCATGTCATTCTCAAGCAGCCAGTCGGTGTTTGCGCAGCGATTACCCCTTGGAATTTTCCAGCAGCGATGATCACTCGTAAAGCAGGACCAGCTTTAGCAGCAGGCTGTACGATGATCATTAAACCTGCAACCGAAACGCCATTTTCCGCTTTAGCGTTAGGAGCATTAGCTGAGCAAGCAGGTATCCCAGCGGGCGTGATTCAAGTGGTCACAGGTAAATCATCAACCATCGGCGACATTCTAACTGGTGATGCGCGCATTCATAAGCTATCGTTCACAGGCTCTACAGAAGTGGGTCGTACGTTGATGGCTCAATGTGCGCCAACCATCAAAAAGCTGTCACTAGAGCTCGGTGGTAATGCGCCGTTTATTGTCTTTGATGATGCTGATCTTGAAAAAGCAGCTGAGGGCTTAATCGCTTCTAAATATCGTAACGCTGGTCAAACTTGCGTATGCGCCAACCGTGTATATGTGCAAGAGAGCATCAAAGATAAATTCTTAGAGGTATTTGTCAAAAAAGTGGCTGAGCTTAATGTCGGTGATGGCATGGAAGAGGGCGTTGATATTGGTCCTTTGATTAACAAAAAAGCATTAGAAAAAGTTCAAGCACTACTCAAAGACGCCTTAGATAAAGGCGCGACCCTCATCGCTGGTGGTAGCACAAACAGTGCCTCAGAGCTGACGTACAATCCAACCGTCATTACTGATCTCAGTAGTGAGATGGACATTGCTCATGAGGAAATCTTTGGGCCTATCGCCACCATCTTTACTTTTAAAGATGAAGAAGATGTCATCCGTAAAGCGAACGACACTATCTATGGGTTAGCCGCTTACTTCTATAGCAGCGATTATTCACGCTCATGGCGCGTCACTGAAGGTCTTGAGTACGGTATCGTTGGTCACAATACGGGTCTCATTTCTACCGAAGTTGCGCCGTTTGGCGGCGTGAAGCAGTCAGGCTTTGGCCGTGAAGGCTCAAAATATGGCATCGAAGAATATGTTGTGACTAAATACTGGTGTAGCGATATCAGCTAGTATGCAGTAACGGCGTATTCTAAATTAATGGCAAAAAACAGTTATTAAAAAATCCAGTAATATTTAACCAAGCACGTAAAGTAAATACTAAAGAAAAGGATATCATTATGTCTATTACTAAGGCTCGTCACGAAACTCAGTCTACCGATGATCAAACGATCAGTCGCACTCATAACAGTCATGCTAATAGTAGCAATCAATCACTGCTTGAGCGTCGTAAGGCCGTTTTACCAACAGGGCTTGGGGTTGCCTTTCCTATCTTTGCAGAAAAAGCAAAGAACTCAGAGGTTTGGGATGTTGAAGGCAACCGTTATATCGATTTTGTCGGTGGTATCTCTGTACTAAACACAGGTCACAGTCATCCAAAAATCACTCAGCGTGTACATGAGCAGCTTGATAAGTTTACGCATACGGCCGCTCAGATGATTAACTACGAATGCTATGTTGAGCTGGCTGAAAAGTTGTGCAAAAAAGCCCCAATTAGCGGTGATAAAAAGGCCTTCTTTTTGACCACTGGCGCAGAAGCAGTCGAAAACTGTATCAAAATCGCCCGTGCTAAAACAGGTCGTCCAGGCGTGATTTCTTTCGTTGGTGGTTGGCATGGTCGCACGCTTATGTGCATGAGCCTGACAGGTAAAGTGTTGCCATACAAAAAGAACTTTGGTCCGATGCCAGGTCCTGTATTCCATGCGCTATTTCCAGCTGAAGAATTAAACGTTACAGAAGCGCAAGCACTGCATAGCCTTGAGATGATTTTTCAGGCGGATATCGATCCTAGTGAAGTGGCGGCGATGATTATTGAGCCAGTACAAGGCGAGGGTGGCTTCCATCAAGTCACGCCCTCATTTGCCAAATCTCTACGCGATATCTGTGATGAACATGGCATTGTGCTTATTTTTGATGAAGTACAGTGCGGTTTTGCGCGTACCTGTACTTTATTCGCCAGTGAGCAGTTGGGTGTTGAGCCTGATCTGATGACGAGTGCCAAGAGTTTGGCAGGTGGTTATCCGATCTCTGCCGTTATTGGCCGCGCTGATATTATGGATGCTCCGCAGGTCGGTGGTTTAGGTGGTACGTATGCTGGTAACCCGCTTGCTTGTGTGGCTGCGCTTGCTGTCATGGAAGTGATCGAAGAAGAGAACCTACTTGAGCGTAGTATCGAGATTGGCGATAAAATTGAGGAGTTCTTAAAAGATTTAAACTTAAGCACTATCGGTCATATTCGTCATAAAGGCGCGATGCTAGCGTTTGAATTAATAGATAGCGAAGGTAAGCCTGATGCTGATGCTACTGCTAATTTAAAAGCAAAAGCTTTTGAGCATGGCTTGTTATTAGCATCTTGCGGCATGCATGGTAACGCGATTCGAGTGATGGTGCCATTGACGGTTGAAGATGAGGTGCTACAAGAAGGCCTGAATATTATCAAAGATGTTTTAACCGCTTAAGGCTATTAATACTTAGCTATTTGAGCTCAGACACGATATATTAATCGTTGTGGTGTAGTTAACGCTATTTTTAGCTTTGGTTAATAGTGTAGGTGTTATGATAGCGGTAAAGTTGTCATCAGGACACGCATACTGAGTTGATGATTTATAACGGCGCCTTGCAAGTAAAGACGCCGTTGTTGTCTCTGATATTTGAATCTTGAAATAAGACCAAATGCAAAAGTAATAAAAGCTAAAGACGATGGGCGCAGGCCCGCTAAATAAAAAATAGTGTAACCATAAAGGTTTAACACGGATGATACGTGGACAAGGAGTAAATTATGTCTGGATTAAAAAAATCGCTGGAGGTGTTTGATATTATTGCCCTAGCATTTGGCGCTATGGTCGGTTGGGGTTGGGTGGTCTTGGCTGGGGGCTGGATTGTTGCTGCGGGTACGTGGGGGGCAATGCTTGCGTTCTTGATTGGCGGTCTAGCAGTCATTATGATCGGGGTTAACTATGCTGAATTGGCAGCATCTATGCCCGTTACGGGCGGTGAGCATACTTATACTCACCGCGCCTTGTGTGTGACGGTGTCCTTCATTTGCTCATGGAGTATCTTATTTGGGTACTTCTCGGTCGTCGCTTTTGAGGCCGTCGCATTGCCTACGGTCGTTGAGTACTTTATTCCCAATTATAACCAAGGTTACCTATGGACCGTCGCTGGATGGGAGGTTTACGCCACTTGGGTAGGGGTGGGGATGCTAGGCTCAATCATCGTGACGTGGCTTAATATTCGCGGTATGGAAGTGAGTGCGTGGTTTCAAAAGACAGCTGTAATAGGGATTTTATTTGTTGGTATCTTACTATTTATCGGCGCCATACTGTACAACCCTGAGACTTCAAATACCGTGCAAGCGCCAGCCTTTATCGGTGGCGTGGGTGGTATCATGGCAGTCATTGTGATGGTGCCCTTCATGTTTGTGGGTTTTGACGTTATTCCGCAAGCAGCAGAAGAGATTGATTTGACTCGTCCTAATATTGGCAAATTCTTGATTGTCTCTATTGTGGTCGCTGTTCTTTGGTATGTGGGCGTCGCATGGAGTGTTGGTACGACGTTGCCACTTTTACAAGCGGAGAACTCAACCCTTGCGACGGCTGATGCGATGACCAATGCATGGCAAGGCAAATGGGCGGGTATCTTGCTGGTTATTGGCGGCGTTCTTGGGATTTTATCCAGCTGGAATGCGTTCTTGATTGGCGGTAGCCGTCTATTATATGCCATGTCAAAAGCGCATATGTTGCCCGCCTTTTTAGGCAAACTGCATCCAAAATACCATACGCCTGTCAATGCGATTTTACTGATCGGTGGTCTTGCAACTCTCGCACCGTTGTTTGGTCGCAAAATGCTCGTTTGGATTGTTGATGCAGGCGGCTTTGGTATCGTTATTGCCTATACCTGCGTTGCTATCTCATTTTTGGTATTACGCTACCGTGAGCCAGATATGGTGCGTCCATTCAGAGTACCTGCTGGTAAGCTGGTCGGTATTATAACGATTATATTAGGCTTTGGTTTATTAGTGTTATACATGCCAGGCATGCCATCAGCGCTTATTGCTATCGAGTGGTGGATTTTCTTTGGCTGGACGTTGTTGGGCATTATGTTATATGGCTACGCAACTTTTAAAGAACCAGGAAAAAGCAAAGCATTCATGGATGAAGAGTTACATGAGCTTAAACTTATGAACCAAGAATGGTTGAAAGAAAATCCTTATAAAAAATAAACGTCAATATGCTTCTGCTCATAAAAAAGCCTAACATTCAATGTTAGGCTTTTTGCTTAAAAACTATTCTGCTAACAACTATGCTATGAATTAAGACATATCGCGAATGAGTTTATAGTTTAAAAACTCAGTGATACCCAAGTTACCAAGCTCACGTCCAAAGCCTGAACGCTTGACACCGCCAAATGGGGTATTAGCTTCAGTACCAGAAGGAGCATTGATTGTGACCATACCGACCTCTAACTTGTCAGCGATTTGGGTAGCAAGCTTTGAATCTTGAGTCTGAATAGAAGCGCCAAGACCAAATGGGACGTCGTTTGCAATCTTGATA